>CADBMW010000091.1 GCA_902795855.1 uncultured Lachnospiraceae bacterium | reverse complement strand
TACTGGTAGCGGCTCTTTAGAAACTGCAGAAACAAATACAAGAAGAAGAGCAGTCCCCGGTTCGACGGCCTTCGTGCCATCCGTAGCCGGCCTGATAATAGCCGGAGAGATCATAAACGACCTGACTGGAGAGAAACGTTCATAGTGAGTCAATCAGAAACGTCCCTATTGACTCAAATGATTTATTCTGTTGATTTATCATCTTCAATAAAGTACAATATATTCTTGATAAATACGTGGGATTTTTATCAATATTTTTATCAATTGGAGTTGTGATGGCAAGTCAATTGTTTGCAGATTTATATGGCTGCGATGAAGAATTACTGAATAGTGAAGAAGGTATATGCGATATTGCAAGAAAAGTGGTTTCGGATATAGGCGCAGAAATCGTGGAAGAGTGTGTTCACACCTTCCAGCCTATTGGAATCACTTATTTTGCTGTCATTACAACGTCGCATTTTTCAATACATACGTGGCCGGAATATGGTTATGCGGCAGTGGATGTTTTCTCCTGCGGAGAAGCGGTGGCAGATAAGATAACAGGTTATCTGAAGGAGCTTTTTAAGGCTTCGGAGATCAAAGTTGGAAGATGTGAGAGAGTCATAGGACGAACACCGGAAAGGTTAGAGTAAAATGGGATATAGACAATATTACATCAACGATAGAATAAAAGCTGATGGTGATTATTACAGGGTAGTGGGCAGGATCACATTTCAGAATAGTTCGGATGGCAAATCCTGGGATGAGTACAGATTGATTGCCGAGAACTTCAATAATGAGGAACGCTGGCTGTCCATAGATAATGCATATAATGAATACTCCCTTTCAAAGGCAAACCCTTATGCAAATACCATGGGTTACCACATAGTTGACCGGGGCATGGCAACAGTCTCGGCTGTTATGGGTGACGTGGATGTAGAGGTTGGAGACCGGGTTTCCTTTGAGGAATATGAGGATTCGGAAGAAGAAAAAATAGTATCCATAGAGCATTGGGATGACTGCACGGAAAACTCCAGCGGATATTATCTGGATCCCTGGGAATTCGGTAAAGATGGAGAGAACATTCCGAGAACCCCGTTAATGAGTGGAAGCAGCGGTGGTGGAGGTGTTGCCGCAAAGGGGCTGATCACTCTTATAATGATAGTTATATTCTTAGGAAGTTCCTGTTCTTCATTTTTAGGCGGACTAATAGCAGGAAGCAAGAAGATAGAATCATATCTGAAAAAATCTTCTGCCTATGTGTACACGACTTCCATTACCGGAGAAGAGAAATCCAGTGCAAATGTATATGAGTATCTGAGCGGATCTTCCTTGTTGCAAAATTATTCGGAGGCCGACGCGCTGATGGTGGTGGCTCAGGACATAATAGACGGAGTCAACGGAAATTCCGAATCTATTCAGCAGAACGATGAAAGCGATGATCATACCGTTGCGATACTGACCAAGAAAGAATACTGCATTATCTACCGCAGTGAGGATGACAAGATACTGGTTCAGATTTCTCCAAGAAAGTATGCTTATACCACTGACAAGGAGCCATATCATTCAAGGCGGAGAACCCGAAGATATTACAGAAGATTTTATTATTCCAGAGGATATCATTATGATGAAAGCTCTTTCTCAAGCTCACGTTCATCATACACGGGATATTCGGACGGAACCATAGATTATGACTCAAATAATAGCTTGAATTCATATTCAAACAGTGTAAGACAAAGCAGTGTTAATTCCAGAAGCTCAGACGGCGGCGGACTTAGCAGCGGTAAATAATGGGAGGTTAGAAAAATGACAAATATAGTAAGTGAAATAATAAGTGTAGCAATTTACTCAGTGCTTGGAGTAATCCTCATGCTTCTGGGAAGCTTTGTGATCGACCTGGCAATTCCTTGTTCTTTCCCTGAGGAAATCAAGAAGGGCAACAAGGCCATAGGCTTTATCTCAGCCGGCGCATATATCGCCATCGGTCTTATAATCAGAGTGGCTATAACCTCCGGCGAGGTTGTTTCAGAGGTTGAAAATGGCCTTGTTTCCGGAATACTCAGCACAGTTTTCTATTATGCTCTTGGAGTTGTTTTCCTTGTTATAGGTTATCTGCTTCTCAAGCTCATCAACAGAAAATACGATCTTAATGCTGAGGTTGGAAATGGAAATACCGCCGCAGGTATAATGGTATTTGGTATGTTTATTGGCCTCGGTCTTGTCATAAGCGGAGTTATAGCATAAATGAAAAAATACAAACTGTTAATGCTTACCACACTCATCATCTCGGGCTGTTCCATGGTCTACGAGCTGATCATCAGTGCGGTAAGCTCATATCTGGTGGGTGACAGCACCCTTCATTATTCCATAACCATAGGTCTTTATATGTTTGCAATGGGCGTCGGCTCATTCCTCTCAAAATTCATAAGAAAAGACCTTTTCAACTGGTTCGCAAATATCGAAATCGGAGTGGGCGTGATAGGAGGAATCAGCTCGCTTCTTCTTTTTTTGGCAAACCTTTATCTTGAATCCTACGAGATAGTCATGTACATCGAGATAATACTCATAGGCACCATAGTGGGAGCGGAAATTCCAACCCTTACACGAATCATCGAAAATGATAATAAGGATCTTCGCATTACCCTTTCCAGCCTTTTCAGCTTTGACTACATCGGAGGACTTGTGGGTTCCGTGGCATTTCCACTTTTGCTGATGCCGAAGCTGGGATACTTTGCGACATCATTTATGGCGGGAGCCTTTAATCTGCTGTGTGCCACCCTGATCGTGTTCAAATATCATGACAGGATTAAGAATGCTAAATTATACAAGTGCGTTACCATAGTGCTTCTGATCATAATGATCATAGGAATGCTATTTTCCGAAAATATCGAGCATTATGTGGAAAATGGTCTTTACAGGGATACGGTTATCATGTCCGAACAGACTCCTTATCAGAAAATCGTGGTGACCCGTCACAAGGACGACGTCAGGCTTTATATTGATGGAAATGTTCAGTTCTCATCCATGGATGAATACAGATATCATGAGGCCCTGGTCCATATTCCCATGAACATAGTCAGTGACAATTCCAAGGTCCTGATTCTGGGAGGCGGAGACGGAATGGCGGCTCGTGAGCTGCTTAAATATCCGGATACCCAGATAACCATGGTGGATCTGGATAAGGAGATGACAAGGATTTGCAGTGAGAATAAAGTGATATCAGAGCTGAACCAGAAGTCGTTGGATTCTGACAGACTTACCATCATAAACATGGATGCTTACGAGTATCTCGAGAACTGCGACGAAAAATACGGAGTAGTGATAGTGGATCTTCCGGATCCAAATAATGAAGCACTGGCGAAGCTTTACTCAAATGTTTTCTACCGCCTGTGCGGAAATGTTATGGAAGAAGACGGGGTATTAAATATCCAGTCAACCAGCCCATACTATGCCACAAAATCCTTCTGGTGTGTTACAAAAACTCTTGAAAGTGAAGGCTTCAAGGTGGCGCCATATCACCTCCAGGTTCCGGCCTTCGGAGACTGGGGATTTAACATGGCAGTTAAAAATGATAATGAATATATAGATAATATAGATAGCATTTCCATTGATCCTTCTATTGAAACAAAGTATCTGAATGAGGAAAACATCTCAGGGCTTTTTATGTTTGGCAAGGATGAAATGGTAGCGTCAAATGATAAGGTGGAAGTGAACCAGCTTACAAAGCCTGTCATGATCCAGTACTATAATGAGGCTGTAAGAAACTGGGAGTAAAGCAGGTTTGGGTTCTTAAAGTTGCAAATGACATTTGCGGAGGAATTATATGAACAATCTGATGGTCGTAATAGTACTTGCAGTCATCGGAATGATCCTGCAGGGTGTTTTCATAGCAGTCGAACATCGTGACAAATTTGTGGCGGCTGTGGTTCTTAAAGGCACAGCAGCTTTGCTTTTTGTCATTATAGGATTTATGGGATATAAGAATCTCCTGGATCTGGCCGGTGATTCCCAGGCCAATTCCCTGGGAGGACTCACTAAATCCATATGTCTTATGATAAGCCTCGGACTTTTTTTCGGAATGCTGGGAGATGTAATCCTGGCCCTTCGTTTTGTATTCACGTCTATAACCCCGAAACTGTTTCTGACAGGAACGGTGGTATTCTTTATCGGCCACATCATGTACATGGTGGCCCTGATACCCATGTGTGAAAATCTCATAATCTGCATCCTGATCGGCACAGTAGCAGCCGCAGTCATTCTTATAATCATGTTTAAACTTATCGAAGTGAAGACGGTATTTATAATATTCGGATGTGTCTATATCGAAGCCGTAGTCGTCATGACAGCCATCTCCATCGGAAATCGAATCGCAGTTAACAGCGCTTTCAGAACCTGGTTCGCCGTAGGTGCTGTACTCTTCACCATATCCGACATAGTAATGATATATAATTCCTTCGGGAAGAAGCAGAACTTCTTCCTTCGCATTATGAACCTCTCACTATATTATATAGGCCAGCTCCTAATTGCCACCTCCCTGTTCTTTGTATGAGTCAATATAGTTCTGTGATATGATGCAGGAGACAATTGCAACAATAGAGGAGTATCTGATAAACTATGGGTAAAATCGGACGCGATTCTTAAGGGGAAAGGGAAAAGTCTTAAGGAGGAAACATAAATGAATAATTCCGAAAGGGATAAAACCCTTGAATACTATGAGACAAATACCGTGGAATTCTATGAATCGACGGTTATCGCAGACCTGACAATTCTTCATGATAAATTTCTGGAGCAAGTTCCTGTCGGTGGTCGGATTCTGGACTTTGGCTGTGGCTCCGGAAGGGACACGAAGGTATTTCTGGACAGGGGCTATCAGGTGGATGCCATTGATGGTTCGGCGGAGCTGAGCAAGCTGGCTTCCCAGTATACCGGGATTCAGGTCAGATGCATGGATTTCTTTGACCTGGATGCGATAAATACCTACAACGGAATATGGGCCTGTGCCTCGCTGCTTCATGTGGAAAAGCAGCGTATTCCGGATATTATTTCCAAGCTACGGGACGCGCTGGTGACAGGTGGTGTTTTGTATATGTCATTTAAGTACGGCGATTTTAACGAGTTCCGGGACGAAAGACATTTTACTGATTTGAATGAAGAGCTGGCGGAAGAGCTGCTTTCCAAGATAAATGGTATCGAAACGGTGGACATCTGGCAGTCCTATGACGTCCGCAGAGGGAAGGACGTTCACTGGCTGAACGTGATGGTGCGGAAGGTGTGAACAGGCAAAAAGAAACAAGAAAGGAAAAGAAAGATGACATTTAACACAGATATTTTCAGTCAATTTGATAAGAAGTGGGCGTTGCTCACAGCAGGAGATAAGGATAGCTTCAATACTATGACCATCAGCTGGGGAGGAATGGGAACCCTTTGGGGAAAGCCGGTTGTCACAACCTACGTCAGAACAACCAGATATACTCATGAGTTTATGGATAAGGGAGACTATTTCACCATTAGTTTTTATCCGGAAGATTACAAGCAGATTCTCGGAGTGATGGGATCCAAGTCTGGAAGAGACATAGACAAAATGAATTATGAAGGACTGACCGCGGTAGAAGCTGGCGACACAGTAACATTTAAAGAAGCAGAACTGACACTCGTATGCAAAAAGCTTTTCAGACAGAACCTCTCCGTGGAAAACATTCCGGAAGACATCGTCAAGACATTTTACAACGGCGACGCAGAACACGACATGTACATCGCCGAAGTCGTGGATATAATCTGAGCCAAAAGGGACGTTTCTGTTTGACTCAAAAAAATGTGCTACATTTGGATAAAAAGGGGGTATTTATAATGAGAAAATCTAAAAAGCTACTATCGTTAATGCTGGCCTTGCTTTTGGAACTAGTGCCTAATGAAAAGTGAGTCAAGCAGAAACGTCCCTACTGACTCACACGTTCCCCTCATATACGTAATTCAATTTCTCACGAGCTACATCGGCCAGATGATATACCAGCTTTACATTTGTGGCTGGTCTGTCGGTCATGTGGAAAGTGGGAAAGAATCTGCTTATGTGAAGGGGAACATTTTTTCCGATTACGGATCCGTTTTTATCTTTAAGACCTGCAATAAAGGAACTGATCTCCCGCATTTCTTCTTCAGTATCATTTTCGCCGGGAACTATCAATGTGGTAAGCTCCACATGACAAAGCTGCACAGCTCTTTCGATAAAAGCTTTTACCATCTCCAGGTTTCCACCAAGAGTGTCCCGGTAGTAGCTTTCCTGAAATCCCTTCAAATCTATATTCATGGCGTCAATATATGGCGCTAATTCTTCAAGTATCTCAATTTCAGCGGTGCCATTTGTGACGATAACATTTACCATTTGTCTTTCATGGATCAGTCGGGCTGTGTCCCGGATATACTCATAGCTTATGAGTGGCTCATTATATGTATATGCCACGCCGATATTTCCCCTGTTTCGATAAAAGGCCGCAGTCTCAGCAAGGTCAGCGGGACTCAGATATTCGGCGGTATCAGTGCTAAACTTCAAGCCCTCACCCCAGGAAATGTCATCGTTCTGGCAAAATGGACAGCGAAGGTTGCAACCATAACTTCCAACAGAAAGGATACGGCTTCCCGGATGAAATCGTCTGAGCGGTTTCTTTTCGATGGGGTCAAGGGCAAGAGCAGTAACCTTACCGTAATTGGTGGGGAAGACCTCGCCATCACGGCAGCCTCTGACACCACAGAATCCCACCGAACCTTCTTTTATAGCACAATGTCTGAAACACACACTACACTTCGCCATATTCTTCTCCTAACATCATCATCTGTCCTTGTTGAGTCACTCACCAGGAAAAACAATTCTCAGGGAGCGCCTTCTCCGGCGCGGGTCGGGATTTCGTTTTTCCTACTTCATTGGCCGGGCCAGCAGGGAGCCTTCTGCCCAGGCGTAGAACGTGCCGCGGGCGGCCCACATGGCGCTGTAGGATGGTTTGCCGGCTGAGTCCACGTCCGTGCATAGGTAGCCGGTAAACATTTCCACGTGGTAGGTCGTTCCGTATTTATCTTTCATGTTTGTTGATTTAAATAGTATATCTCCCGGGTTGACCTGCATTTTTTTGAAGCGCTTGTAGGTCATTCCGCCTTTCAGCATTTTGCCGTTGTCTCTGCACCATGCGGATTCGGTGACTGTGGTTCCGGGATATCCGGCGGAACCGAAGTAGACGCCGGCCTTCTGACTGTAGGCTTTCCAAACCAGGGCGCTGCAGTCGTAGTAGCCATTCTGAGTTCTCAGAGGCTGGCTGTATTTCCAGTGGGTTCCAATATAGGTGGCCCTATCGCAGACCTTGATAAGCTTTGGCTTAGTAACGGAAACGGCGCAACCCAGGTATTGGTCGCCCACCTTGGCGATTATAATGCAGTTTCCGATGGACCTGCCCTTGATCACACCCTTTGAATTCACGATTGCGACTTTTTTATTGGTGGATTTCCACTCAATCTTTCCGGAGTAATTTGATATCTTGATCTTGAATTTCTTCCCCTTTGCCAGAAGCTTTGACTGGCAGGAGATTCCCGATTTTACAACTTTATAATCTATGGTAAATGCCTTGCCATAAATGGTAACTGTAAGCTTGGCGGATCCTGTTTTTTTAGTTGATTGTGAAAGGTACAGCACATTGTCGGTGATATATGCACTGATCTTAAGCTTGGAATTGCTGCTCTTGCAGGAAATGCTAGTACCGTTTACCTCAGTGAAATACTGATCACTTATCAGTGGGATTGCTGTAACGCAGCCGTCATATTGGGGTTTATTCTTTGCGTAATAATAAGAAGGGAACATGTAAGCTTTCACCTTGCTGGTGCTGAGACTTACATTTGTCATGTCATATATTACATCCAGGTTTACTTCTGCAGTAAAGCATGGATAATCAGAGTAATAATAATCTCTTGGATAAACCCTTATGTAAAGAGTAGCAGATCCTGTTTGCAGACCTGTGTAATTTCCATTTCCGTCGATTGATACAACCTCTGGAGTATCGCTCTCATACGTGGTGTAAAAATAGCTCATGTCAACGCCGTAAGGATTTGATGCGTCTGTGGAGGATGCGTAATCCCTGTAGGGAGCGAAGTCTTCAGCAGTAAAATTCGGAATCAGTCTTCCGGTATCCCCCTTGCAAATGGTACCGTAGAACTGTTCGTTGTTCTTCACGTATATATCAACAGAGCTGGCGTTGGAATTCGTAAATGAATAAATAGTAGTGATTGAAAGAAACAAAAAAAGAATAAAATAGAAAAGAATCACCTTTTTATATTTAAAAATAATTTCTTTATTTTTTAACATGACTACCCTCCGAAAATAGCAGACAGAATGCATGCCGCTTATGATACGCGTGCATTATAGCATACTTGAAAATATCTTTCACCCACTTTAATCAGGAAATTACTCACTATCACCAAGAAATCACCTTTATTCACCAAGAAATCTTGAAAAATTTGGATGTGAGGTGTATATTTATGTGACATAATTGTCAAAAGTCAAAATGCCCCTAATATGGAAAAATATGGAAAGTATTATACATGCCCGGAGGCCGGATATTTGAATAATAATCTGAAAAAGAAAAGTATTCAAAAGCTTATGAGACTGTCACTGTTTATTTGTATGGTGGCAGTTTTTGTGGTGCTCGCCGTAGTCTCCATATCAAAGGACACCCCTGTCTTAGCAAAAACTTCAGAAGAAAAAACCTCTGACTCCACCGAGAGTTCAATCGAAAAACTGACGGAGGATACTGACAGGTCAGACAAGGGCAAGACGGTCAGAGTGGGATGGTTTGAATCCAAGTTCAATCAGACTGATCAGTTTGGAAGAAAATCAGGTTATTCCTATGAATATCAGCGAAAGATTGCCGCATATACCGGCTGGGAATATGAATATGTTGAAGGAAGCTGGACCGATCTTCTGGAAATGCTTAAAAACGGTGAGATAGATCTGCTGGGCGATGTTTCCTATGTTGAAGACCGTACTAAATATATATCATATCCTTCCATGCCCATGGGTACGGAGGTTTATTATGTTTTTGTTTCCCCTGAAAATAAGGAGATAAATCCTGAGAAGACTTCCTCTCTGAATGGAAAGAAAGTTGGCGTTGACAAAAATAGTATACAGAAGGGTATGTTCAACGAATGGACCGAAATACATAAAGTTGATGTAGATTTAATAGATGTTACCGCATCCCAGTCTGAGGTTCTTGAAATGCTTAAAAACGGGGAACTGGATGCTTATGTAACGCTGGATTCCTTTGGAAATCCGGAATCCGTGGAGCCTTTATGGAAGATTGGTTCTTCAGATTACTACTTTGCAGTAAACAAGGACAGGGATGACCTTTTAGAAGAACTGGATAATGCCCTAAATAAAATTCAGAATGAAAATATTAACTATGAAGAGTATCTGGTTGAAAAATATTTCAGAACCAACGGAACTAATCATTATCTCAGTACCGAAGAGCTGGCATGGCTGGAAGAGCATAAAAAAATCCGCATAGGTTACCAGGATAATTATCTGGCATTCTGCGCAAAGAATCCGGATACAGGTGAGCTGGAGGGAGCATTAAAATACTACATTAACTATGCATCCACCGGCCTGGAAAATGCAGAGCTTGAGTTTGAACCTGTATGTTATCCGACTGCTTCAGATGCAATAGAGGCTATGAAGAATGGTGAGGTCGACTGCGTATTTCCGGCAAACCTCACTGATTATGATGGTGAGGAGATGGATCTTGTACTCACACCTTCTCTTATGACCACGGAAATGGATGCGGTAGTCCGCTCCTCAGAACAAATGGAATTTATAGATAAAACTGATGTTACCGTTGCTGTTAACAGAGGCAATCCTAACTACGAAATATTCCTGGAGGAGAATTTCCCGGGATGGAAGATTGAATATTTTGACAGCACATCAGAGGGCCTTGAGGGAGTAGCAGCCGGTAAGGCCGACTGCCTCATCATAAGCAACTACCGGTTCAATAACATTTCCAAGCAGTGCGATAAGCTTCATCTGTCCACAGTCTTTACAGGGGTGGAACTGGATTACTGCATTGCCGTAAATGAAAATGACAGTGTTCTTTATTCCATTCTTTCGAAGACCACTTATCTGGTTCCGGAATCAGTTACAAATGCGGCCCTTACATATTATTCAGTAGAGGCTGTAAAGCTCAGCATTCTGGATGTTATAAAGGATAATCTTGTGACTATCCTGCTTTTCGGAATACTGGTGGTTCTGATCATTCTGCTGATGCTTATCAGAAGTATCAGATTCCAAAGAACAGCCATAAAAGAACATCATAAGGTAGAGGGACTGAATAAGAAGGTATTTGTGGATGCCCTTACAAATGTTAGAAATAAGGGTGCCTTCGACGAATATATACAGAAACTTCAGAAGGAAATCGATGAAACAGGAGAGGCCAACTTTGCCATAGGAATGCTGGACTGTGATAATCTGAAGAAGATAAATGATAAATATGGCCACGACAAGGGTGACAAATATCTGAAGGGTGCCGCCCAGCTGATTTGTCACTGTTTCAGACATAGTTCCGTATTCAGAATAGGCGGTGATGAATTTGTGGTCATCATTGAAAATGAAGATTTCAGAAGCATGGAAGGAATGATAAAGTCCTTCTACAGACGTAAAAAGGAAATCTGCGAGCTGGCGGAAAATGAGTGGGATGAGGTAAATATATCCATCGGTGTTGCCATTTATGATCCGGAGCTGGATGAAACCCTGGAGGATACAATGCGTCGTGCTGACAAGATAATGTATGACAACAAACGTGTCTGGAAGCGGGTCAACAATATGGAGTACAGATAAAGTAAAAATAGATTACAGACGGAATTAATCAGATGAAAAATACAAAATCAAAATTTTCCAGGTTTGTGGCAGGCATTTTTGCTGCCGCACTGACACTTGGAAGTGCAGTGATCACACCACAGAAAAAAATGGACATTGTTCAGGCAGCTACAGCCCAGCCGGTGGAAATAAATGAGACAAATTTTCCTGATCCCAATTTCAGAGCCATCATTTCCGGAAAGGATTATGACCGTGATGGAAATGGAATCCTGGATGCCCAGGAAATCGGCCTCACCATCAACATCTACTGCGAAGGCAAGGGCATCAAATCCCTGAAGGGTGTTGAATACTTCGTTGATCTCCAGGGTCTCTGGTGCAAGGATAATGAGATAGAGACCATGGATATAAGCAATCTGAAGGATCTCAGGGGCCTGTGGTGTTCCGGAAATAAATTCACTTCTCTTGATCTTTCAGCCAATCCGGAGCTAATGTGGGTATATTGCTATGACTGCAAAATCACTACCCTTAATGTAGCAAACAATCCGAAAATGGCATTTATCGAATGTAATACAAATCCCCTAACGGGTCTGGATGTTACACATAATCCCGAGCTGGAGCATCTGACCTGTGGTACCTGCGGGCTTACGTCTCTGGATCTTTCCAACAATCCCAAGCTTTCACATCTGGATGCCTTCAGCAATAAGCTGACTTCTCTGGATGTTTCCCATAATCCAAAGCTGAAGCGACTGGATATCTGGAATAACCCGGGACTGGGCAGTATCGATATCAGCAAAAATCCGGGGCTGCAGTATTATAACTGCGCATATAATGGAGCAACGAGTGTAGATGTAAGTCATAATCCGGAGCTTCAAAAGCTTACCTGCAGCTACAATGATATCCATCAGCTGGATATTTCCAACAATCCCAAGCTGGTTTATCTGGATGCTGCAGTAAATCAGCTGGCTTCCCTGGATATTTCACAAAATCCTCGTTTATATTATTTGCAGGTATTTACAAATCCCTTCACACAGCTGGATATCAGTCAGAATCCATTTCTGGTAAAGACCTATAAGGAAGGTGTGAAGAAGGACGAATCAGCTGTATGTAAAGGTCATTCCTGGACCATTGATTACGGCGGCGATACATCCACCGGTGGCGATAACATATTCTTCCTCTGCTTTGATGATGCAGTGAATCTCACAACCGAGACTAAGAATGTGATATCCGGAGAGGAGAAGCTTTTCACTAATGTTACTGGAAGTACCCTGGTTCTGAAAAAGGGTAAGACCTTCAAGCTGAAGCCCAATATGGCAAAGCTTGGCAAGAAGGTTAAATACAAATCTTCAGCTCCCAAGAAGGTAAAGGTTACCGGAAAAGGAACGCTGAAGGCTCTTAAAAAAGGAAAAGCTAAGCTAACCATTTCAGGTGATGCGGCTTCCTCAAAGAAAATTCTAAATGTTATAGTAGGAACTCCTGTTAAGAAGGTGACTCTGAACAAATCAGAGCTCGGCGGCAAGGTGGGAGATAAGCTGAAGATAAAAGCTTCAGTTTCGCCTAAAAAGGCCAGTGTAAAAAAGATTAAATATATAAGCAGCGACGAAAAGATTGCTACTGTTGACGCGAAGGGAAATATCAAGCTTTTATCTGAGGGAGAGGCGAAGATAACTGCAGTGTCCATGGATGGCCATGGTAAAAATGCCTCAGCCAAAGTTACTGTCAGCGAGGATGTGAGCCCTTCAGAGGCAAAGAATCTTATAACCCGTGAACAGGCGGTGCAGACTCTCTATGTTATGGCGGGAAGCCCAAGTGTCAGTGGCAAGACCAGATTCACAGATGTTCAGAAGGGCGCATGGTATGAAAAAGCCATACTCTGGGGAGAGAAGCATAGTATCTGCATTGGCTATCCCGATGTTTCCAGCGAAACCTTCGGTGTTGGCAGATATGTTAAGAGACAGGACCTGGCACTCATGCTAATGAGATATTCGGAGCTGATGAATTATAAAAGAGCCATCGACTTCGGAAGAAGTGATGATTATATCGATTATTATGATATAGATTATTATGCCTGGGAAGCAATCTGCTGGTCAGCAACCTGGGACATAATGAGCGGCAAGGGCGCCCCGGGAGCCCCAAAGAATGAGCAGAAAATCGATCCTCACGGAAGAGCAACAAAGGCTGAATTTGAGGCCATGCTGAGCCGCCTTTTTGAAGTAAATGGAATAAAGGCCACGGCATCCATAGCCCAAAGACCGGATGACTCTGAGAATGATGCCTCAAAAGGTAAGGCGCCAGCTAAGGTCACACTGGATTCTATTAAAAATACAAATGGTAAGGAACTTACCGCTAAGTGGAAGAAAGTGTCCGGTGCCAAGGGATACGAGGTGCAGTATTCAACTGATAAGAAATTCAAAAAAGCTAAAACAAAAACAACTAAGAAAACAACCCTAATGATCAAAAACCTTAAAATGCAGACCTATTATGTAAGGATAAGAGCTTACACATTAGATGCTTCCGGTAAAAAAATTTCAGGTGGCTGGAGTACGGTTAAGGAAGTAAAGATTAAGAAGTGACTATAACGATAGTTTCATTTCAACAATTATT
>CADBMW010000090.1 GCA_902795855.1 uncultured Lachnospiraceae bacterium | reverse complement strand
GCGTCCTGAAATTTCAGTCATCAGTTGTTACCGGCGGCTATAATGTATATAACATTACCACCGGTGAAACAAGATATCAGAAAACCTATAAATATACTGATACGGATGAAACTCTGACTCTTCCTACACTTTATGATGTTCCTGATTATCTGATACATACATATAAGGATGATGAAAAGGCTTATTTTGATAATCTTTCTGCAATTCAGTCCGGGTTTAGCAGCATCTGTCTTTATAGTGGAGCAAGTGTACTTGGAAAGCTTACAAAGAGTGAAACAACTCCTTATTATGGCCTTTCAACATCTCCTCATGTGGATCAGCGATTTTATGTTCAGAGTCCATATACAAGAAAGGGTGGAAAAACTCTTCTTGTTTCTTCCCTACATCCACTGAGATATGATTCCATAGGTTTTCCCTCCATAATGAAAACCGTAGCCACAAGACTAAATCCTGATGTAACAGTAGAATGGTCAACAACATCACATGATACTATAAATGTTACCTATGAGGGTGTAACAAAATCCTATGGTGGAAAGGGTAACGGTGGTGGAAAGGGTATCCTTGAAAGTCAGATAGCATACTGGTACAGCTTCGACGGTTCTGAAAATGATGCTGCAAAGGATATAAGCCTTTCAGATCTTGCAACAAAGCTTAGGTTTTATGGCAGTGTAACAGTTCCAGATGAAGAACCGGACAAGCTTAAATGGGCTGAGGTTCGCAAAACGGTTGGAAAGGACGGAGCATATGTAAAGCTTATCATTATCACATCCATATTCGGCGGAAGCACCTTCGGCTATACATTTATGTATGATGACGGAAGCACAACTGAAGGAGTCAGCTATCTTGGCGCCATTGGTTATATGTCGAACTGCTGGTATGATGGAAGATATTTTAATAAATGGGAATATTATTATCCCGGTGCAAAATTTACTGAAACCGTTGAAACAGAATCACCGTCCATAGTAATTAAGGATTTTGCTGTAAAATATCCTCAGGACGGAAGAACTTATTATTATAATTATAATACCTTGGATAAAGTGGAAAAGTATAATCAGGAAACCGGTGTATGGTCAGGATTTACTAAATTTACTTATAATTCTGAAAATAAAAACTGGGTAGCAACATCCATACTGAACTCATCAAAATATAAAGATGGAGGCAGTTATAAATCTATGGATGATCAGGCATTTATAGATGCCTGTACCATTACAATGGATGAAGCTCTGGCTATGAACCTTGACGCTAATACAAATGTTGAACCATCCAGCTATTATATATATGACAGAATCAGTCCTCCGGGAACCTATTATGAAAAACCTCAGGAAGCAACTCCTGATCCATCAAATCCCGGAAATAATAATCCGGTCACTCCACAGGGTACTAATGCAGCTGCAGTTTCCCCTGCTGTGACGGCATCAAGTGAATCTGATGCATTACTTAAGGATAAATCTAATGCACTTTACAGGATTATAACTACAGAAAAGAAACCATCTGTATGTTATGTATCACCAGGTACAAACAAAAAGACCAGCATTACAGTACCTGACACTGTAACACTGAATGGTACAAAATATAATGTTACAGAGATAGAAGAGGGGGCCTTTAAAGATAAAAAGAAGCTTACAAAGGTTATTATAGGTAAGAATGTTAAAAAGATAAAAAAGAACGCCTTCTTTGGATGTACAAGCCTTAAAACAGTTATAATAAAGACAACAAAGCTTACTAAAAAGAGGGTGGGGAAGAATGCATTTAAGAAGATAAATTCAAAGGCTAAAATAAAAGTTCCAAAGAAAAAATATAAAGCATATAAAAAGATTCTGAAAGCAAGAGGCATAACCGGTAAAAAACAAAAGATTTATAAATAATAAAAGGTAATGCGTATGGCCCAAAAGAAAGAAAAGACAGTTGAAGAACTGGTCATAAATGAGGAGAATAAAATAGCCAGGGCAGATCAGGGAACAAAGGCGGCTAAAAAGGAAAGCCTTAAATTTCCTGTTATTCTGCTGGGTGCTTTTGTCTATGCCATAGGGCTTAATCTGTTCCTGAGACCGCTTCATCTATATTCAGGAGGTCTTATGGGCTTCGCCCAGCTTATTCAGGAAATACTCCTAAGACTGGGAGTAAAACTAAACGGCTTCAATATATCCGCTGTTATTTATTATATGTTAAATGTACCCGGACTTATATTAGCTGCAAAAAAGATGAGAAAAAGGTTCATTATAAAAACCATTTTTTCTGTTACAGCTATAACAGTCTTTGTATCCGTAATACCTATTCCTGCAAAAATGATCCTGGATGGATATCTGGCCAATACAATGGTGGCCGGCCTTATCTGTGGTGCAGGTATAGGAATTATCCTCTGGATGGGTGCCTGTGACGGCGGCATGAACATAATAGGAATGCTTATAATAATGATAAAGGGAAAGGGCAGTGTAGGACACATCAGCCTGATAACAAATATAATCCTTTATTCAATTATGCTGTTTATGTTTGATATTCCAACAGTCATATATTCATTGATTTATTCTGTATTCAATTCAATATCTGCAGATAAAATCCATACCCAGAATATCAGCTCCCAGGTTATGGTCATTACTAAGCTTGGTGATACAAAGCCTATGGAAGTGGAGGTAATGGGAAGACTTAACAGAGGAATGACCGAAATAAATGCCAGTGGTATTTTTACAGGTGAACCGGTTAAGATATTTATGATATTTGTAAGCAAATATGAGGTTCCAAGACTTAAAGCCATCATAAAAAGCTATGATCCTCATGCATTTATAGTTGAAACAGAGGGAGTTAGAATTGACGGAAATTTCCAAAAGAAGTTAACATAAATAGTTGACATAATTTTGTTTTTAGGTTAACATAAAATGAGAAGATATAATAGTCTGAATAAGTATTTACGTGATAAATATGGACAGAAGATCTATAAAATATCAATAGATGGTGGGTTTACCTGTCCAAACAGAGATGGAACCATAGGAAGTCGTGGCTGCATCTTTTGTTCAGGATATGGTTCAGGAGATTTTGCAGAAAACTCATCCTTATCCATTACAGAGCAGATAGAGAATGGAAAAGCAAAAGTAGCTTCCAAAATGTCAGGAAATAAGTACATTGCATATTTCCAGGCCTTTACAAATACATATGGTGATATAGATAGACTACGAAGATTATATATGGAAGCAGTAAATCATCCGGATATAGCCATTATATCAATAGGAACAAGACCTGACTGTTTATCCCAGGATATACTTGATTTGTTAAATGAAATTAACAAAATAAAACCTGTATGGATCGAACTGGGACTTCAGACAATTCACGAAAAAACTGCTGAATATATAAGAAGAGGGTATCCCTTAAGTGTATATGATGAAGCAGTTAAAAATCTTCGAAATATTGATATTGAAGTGATAACCCATGTAATAATCGGACTTCCGGGCGAAAGTAAGGAAGATATCCTTCAGACCGTGAAATACGTTGGTGAAAGCGGCGTTCAGGGAATTAAACTTCAGCTTCTTCATGT
>CADBMW010000089.1 GCA_902795855.1 uncultured Lachnospiraceae bacterium | reverse complement strand
TTCCGCAGTTAGTACAGAAGGCAGGAGCACTACTTTGAGCAGCCTGAGGCTGTTCCTGTTTTTTACCACAGACTGTACAAAATGCAGCGCCATCTGAAATATCTGCATTACAGTAAATACACTTCATATACTTACTTCCTTCCTTCAAAAATGGATTTAATATGAGTAAAGAGAACACTCCTCCTGAGTATCTCCATATATATATCTATAAAGAGACATATCTGTTACGTCATCAGCTATTTCCAGACTCTTTCCATCACCTACATAAACATATAGTTCATCATCGGAAACGAAAAGGATATCATTTTTATCCATATAGAAATATCCTGAAACATCTCTGATGCTTTCAACCTTTTCACCGCTCTTATTGTAAATATCCAGGTCTCCGTCATCATTTACGAGCATCTCTTTTGTCTTCATAAATGATACATTTTTTACATCATCTTTAATCGTTTCAATGCTATTTCCATTATATCTGTAAAGGGAGGTATCATCGCCTTTTCTACCAATAAATACGAGCTCGCCATTTGAAAAATCTGCATCTATACTATCGAAATCATCGCTGATCTTTTCCAGAGGCTTTAATGAACTTCCGCTCTTTTCTGTATAATAGAATACCATCTCTTCATCTGAAGATGATTTGAATACATATTTACCATCTTCAAATGTATCAACATATACACTTACATCAGAATCCAGCTTATGTTCTTCACTTCCTCCAAATCTGTAATATATCTCATTGCTGTTATTATATATTGCAGATACCTTATCATATATTCCGTCATCATAAGCTTCTTTGATGTCTACCTTAGAATACTCGGTAGGCACTTTTTTATAGAGCAGCAGATCATCCTTACCATAGATTGATACATCTGTTATATTATCACAGATTTTATCTTCTTTTCCGTCAAAGGAAGCTTTGCAAAGAGTATATTCATATACAGTATATTTATCTTCCTTCAGTCTCTCTATATAATCCTGAATTCCTGAAACAGCATAATAATCATCCCAAAGCTGATCCAGCTTGTCCTGATCTACGCTATACCATTGACCTGCATCCTTATCATAATAAAGATATCCACCATTATCATAATCATATCCGGTATAATATCCTGTTTCATCATCATAGCTCAGGTTATCATAAAATTCTTTCTTTTCTTCAGAAGTGAGACTCTTTCCCTCTATTCTCTTGATGGCTGTTTTTTCCTTAATGGATTTAAATGCATCCTCTACTGTAGGTTCCTTTGCATTATAGTCATCCTCTGAATAGCTTACGAAGTCTATCATAGGTTTATCTTCTGTTTCAGAATAGGTGTAGTAGATTTCCTTATCTTTAAAATCTATATCAACGACAGAAGCCACGCCCTTGGCAACCTTTACAACATTACCGGATTTATCAGCTGTATAAAGGTCATATTCACCGTCTTCATAATCCTTGTAGTAAACAAAATATCCGGTATCTGAAAAATCGGAAACAGAGCTGATCTTGTCATCTATTTCGGTAACTTTACCGTTTTTAGCATTTATACATCCAATTTCTATATCGTCTTCTTTATCTGAAGATGTATAGTAATAGACTGTCTTTCCATCTTCACTTACATCAAAGGAGCTGATATCCTTTGCAAGAGTTGTTTCCTTATTCTTTCTGATCTGAACAAGCTTTTTATTCTCATCCAGATAATAAACATCCTTGCCTACTAACTTAAAGGATGTAACACCCTTGGCAAGATCCTCTATATATTTATCATTATTTCTACCCTTTTTAAGCTTGGAAGTTTTAATTCTTGAAAGGGTATATGTTTCTTCATCACTATCATATTTGCTGTAGTAATAAATATATTTGCCATCCTCGGAAAATGCATTATAAGGTACGTTTTCCAGATTTTTAATTCTGTCTACTTCCAAAGCCTTGTCCGGTTTATGATAATCCTTCAGATAATAAAGGGAATTATCTGAAACATAAACTATCATATTATCCTTATCGGAAGTAAGGGCCGGAATAAGCTTTCCGAATATAAGGAAGGCTCCGACTATAACAAGAATAGCCGCTACAGCTATGATTCCAATTGTCATGAAATTCACGCTGTTTTTAAGTGAGCTTCCTCCAGCACCGTTGGGTCCCATATTTGGTATATTTCCCTGCATACCATTTGGTGGATTGCCCGGCATATTATACTGAGGATATATTGGTTCATTTTTAGGGGGATTTGGAGCTGACTGACCTGTAAGAGGCTGATGCATACCATATTGAACAGCAGGCTCTTCCTTCTTTCCGAAATCACCTGTCATTCCATTGCCCGGAAGCATGTCTGCCGTTATAACCGTTGTTCCTTCTTCACCTGTAGGAACTGCCGGCTCCTCATTTTCTTCAGGAGCAAAGGCTGAATCAAGACTTCCCTGATTAGCAGGCTCATTAGATTCTGAAGCTACAGGACTTCCGCACATATTGCAGAATTTTGCACCGTCCTCCAGCTTATTTCCACACACACCACAAAACATTTAGAATACCTCCCTGTTTATCATCAAAGCTTGTTACCGCATTTGATACAAAAATTACTTCCTGCATTATTTTTGGAACCGCAGGCACCACAGAAAACAAATCCCGGATTTGGATTCATATTATCATTTCCCAGAATCTGCTTTTCTTCATTTTCAATCTGCTGAAGTCTTCTGCGCTGTTCCATTATCATTTCTTCCTTTGCCCTAATGGCTGAAAGCTCGGAAGCGATCATGGTGGTATCGATGCCGCCATTGATCCAGGAAGTATATATTTTCTCACCTATTGCTGTTTTAAGCGAAACGATTTCATTTTCCAAAGTGGAAATATAAGTCTTTATTTTGTTCTGCTCCATAAAGCTGTTGGTTTTTACATTTATGGTTGTTAAACCCTTTGATAAAGTATTTTTGATCGTACTCATAGCACCCTCCAAAACTTTAACCTGAATATAATAATTTTATGCTTTATATACTGTAAAATCAAGTTTTTAAATTATTTCTTTTATTTTTTGTTTTTGTATTGACGGACATATCCAACACATTTAAACTTAAGATAATGATGTTTATAATTTTGAAATGAGGTCAGTTTTATGTTTAATAAAAGCAGTAATATTGTAAAAATAGCCATACTTGCTCTCATAATTCTTGTAGTTGGTGGATATATATATCTTAACATGGGAGTGCGACGCGGTATTCCGGGTATTCCCGATCCGATACAGACTGAAGAGGAAGCCGGAAATGTTCAGATGGAGGTGGACGGATACAATGTTCTGATCAACTATGAGTATTCCTATGAAATAGAAGCTCTAGTGTTACATACCAAGAATTATACTCCCAGCTTATCCATAGGCGATAAGCTGGCTCCAAAGGATCTTGCCCTGGGATGGGGAGTTGTTGCGGAATATAATGACCGTATAGATTTCCACTGGGGTCAGTCCGGCAGATGGTATAGCTGGAGAGTCAGCTCTTATGAAGAACTCCTTCCAGTTGGAGGTGAAAGTGAGGTTTCTCTTCACTCTGCCAACAATCATATCATTCCTGCCAATCCCACAATTAAGAGACAGCTAAAGAAGATAAAGCGTGGAGATCATATAAAAATGAAAGGTCATCTGGCAAATGTTTACGCATCCAAGGGAGATAAATCCATCACCTGGAATTCCAGCACCACAAGAGAGGATACAGGAAATGGCGCATGCGAGTTAATATACGTAACAGATATCCAGTGGCTCGATTAACTTATCATATCAATTAAAATTTTAGATTAATCAGGGTATATTTATGAAAACAACGACTTATATTGAGCAGGGTGCGCTTAAAGCTCATGCTCCTGAAATTGCAAGACTGGGAAGACGTGCCCTTATCGTCACAGGAAGAAATTCTTCCAAGACAAATGGTTCCTTACAGGATTTGCAGAATGTTCTTGAAAACACCAATACGGAATATATTGTATTTGACAGAATAAGTGAAAATCCACCTGTCGATGAAATTGCAGAGGCCCGGGATGTGGGAATCAGCAAGGGCTGTGATTTTGTCATCGGCCTTGGAGGTGGTTCACCTATGGACGCTGCCAAGGCAGTATCCATTCTTCTATTCCAAAGTAATAAGGATTTGGATTATCTCTATCAGTCTCCTGCCTTTCAGGATACGGATAAAGACGGACAGACACTTTCATTTCCGGTAATTTGTATTCCAACAACCTGCGGAACAGGCTCTGAAGCTACCGGTGTTTCAGTTTTATCCAGACCGGATCTGGGTACGAAAAAGAGTCTTCCCCACAGAGTATTTCCATCACTTTCACTGCTTGATCCTACATACCTCATGTATGCACCTCACAAGGTTCTGAGAAATACGGCAATAGATGCAATGGCCCACCTGATTGAAAGCTATATCAATACCTCGGCCAATACCCAGAGTCGCTCTCTTTGTATAAATGGACTAAAGCTGTGGAGTCATTCCAAGGACGTAATACTCGGCAAGAGAAAAGTGGGATATATCAAAAATGAACATCCCGAAAACATATCCGATTATGTGAAAAGAACTTCTGATCCTGAAAAGGCTGCAGCAGATGAGATCACTGATATGAAGATACTTACTGACATGTTGACGGCAGCAAATATCGCCGGTCAGGCCATAGCTATAACAGGAACCTCCATCCCTCATGCTCTCAGCTACAGACTTACCTATTGCGGTGGCATAGCCCACGGTCCTGCCACCGGAATATTCCAGCCCGGCTTCATGCATTTTGCAGATGATAAAACAAAAAAGACTCTGCTGAGAGCCATGGACTTCATAGACATGGACAGCTTTAAAGAATTCCTGGGAAGTGCCTGTGATATTTCCGGAATCTCCGAAATTGATTACAGTATACTTGTGGAGAATTCAATAAAAGATTTTTTATCCGACGAATCAAGAATAAAAAAAGTACCTTACGAAGTAAATCGCGAGGTACTGGAAATGATATCAGGAGGCTGCTAACACAGCCTCCTTTTTAAGCCTTCCCCTTGAGGACGGCCTGTGTGCCGGTGGCACACGTTTTAGGCCGACTGACCGAGTCGGAGACGAGAAAAGGTGTCAGCTGA
>CADBMW010000088.1 GCA_902795855.1 uncultured Lachnospiraceae bacterium | reverse complement strand
GGCTGAATCGTTAAGCGCCGAATCAGTTATCGATTACGAAGTAATCGATGATGCTACGAAGTAGCATGCATTCTGCGCAGCAGAATCAAGACTTTCGAAGAAAGGCTTGCATATCGCTGAAAGCGATATGGCACAGACCCGAAAGGTCCTCGAAAAGTATTAAGTAGTATGCTCGGCTATTTTTTCTGAGTCAAACAAAACCGTCCTTTTTGATTCAAGTTTCTTCCATATAGTACAGTCGGGAGGCGTAGTCCGAGAAGACTCGTACGTTTTCATTGAAGCCGGTGGCGGCATATGCGGGGCTGAGTTTAACTCCGGCATTCATTATAGCTGAGCCAAACATTTTCAGGTCTTCTTTTTCACCATCCAGCTTATATACTTTAGAAACCAGATCCTGACGAAGGGATCCTGTTCTTATGTGTATCGGAGATGCCACATTTACCAGATCTCCGAATTCTTTTATATTTACTTTAATTTCCCTGTTATAGAATCGATAATACTTATCCTCATCCAGTCCTCTTGCTCTGAAATACTGATATGCCATATTAGGGACTGTCTGTCTTTGAAGTATCATTCCCACTGCATTTTTCTTATCAGGGGAAACTACTGTCCATTCTGTTATATTGCTGTCGCTTCTTGTGATAACGCTTCCAGCAACTGCTCCGGAGGCTCCTGTTATTCCACCGTACATGGTTGCTCCGGTAAAGCTTCTTCCTCTATATAACTGACCGAACTGGAACAGCTTCCTATACTTTTTATATACTTCTATCTGTTTTTTCACCTCTGCCAGATCCTGCCATGCCATATCCACAATATTCAGCTCGTAGCCAAGACATCCAAAACAGGACACTGCATATCTTGTTTCCAACGGTGTAACACGAAGTGTCTGATGATTAGGTACTGATGAAACATGGGCTCCCCAGCAGCATTGAGGATAGCCGTAGCTGTAACCTGTCTGTACTTCTGCTCTTACCAGGGCATCCGTATCATCACTGGCCCATATCTGTGGAAAATAGCACAGCATTCCTAAATCAAACCTGTTTCCACCTGAAGCACAGCCCTCAAAAAGTATATCCGGAAACTTCTTCACAAGTGTTTTTAAAATATGGTAAAGTCCCAGCACATATCTATGAAGCACTTCGCTCTTTCTGGGTAAATAAGATGAATATATATCCGAAACGATTCTGTTCATATCCCATTTTACATATTCTATATTTCCGGAAGAAAAAACTCTGGACATTCTTTGAATTATATATTTTTGAACCTCTGGTCTTCCCAGATCTAGAAGTCTCTGATTTCTTCCCTCAGAATGAGGTCTGTCCGGATGTGACATAGCCCACTCTGGATGTTTATCGAAAAGATTGGACCTGACATTTACCATTTCCGGTTCCACCCAGATTCCAAAGGAAAGACCCATATTATTTACCTTATCGGCCACTCCTTTAATTCCGTTAGGAAGCTTCTTTTTATTATAGATCCAGTCCCCCAATGAATGAGAGTCATCATTTCTCTCACCGAACCAGCCATCATCCATGACCAGAAGCTCTATTCCCAGCCTTTTTGCATATCTTCCAAGCTTAAGCAGCTTTATCTCATCAATATCGAAATATGAAGCCTCCCAGCTATTAAGAAGCACCGGCCTTTCCTTGTCAGCCCACTTGCCTCTTATTATATGATTCTTAACGAAGCTATGCATATTCTGACTCATTCCATTAAAGCCCTTATCCGAAAATGTCATTATAGCTTCAGGCGCTTCAAATTCTTCTCCGTGGGCCAGCTGCCATTTAAAGGCTCTCGGATTTATACCCCAGAGGAACCTGGTTTTACCAAATTCATTTACCTCTGCTATCTCAGCATGATTGCCACTGTATATCAGATTAAATCCATAGGCTATACCACAGTCTTCATTTGTAAATGGAGTTGAAACCATGAAAAATGGATTTGCTGTATTTGATGAGGTTCCGGAAAAGCTGGAATTAACATGCTTTCCTGCAATAAGCTGTATATCTTTTCTTCCCATCTCCCTGGCCCAGGCACCATTAAAGGTTGACATAACATATCCCGAATTCTGCATATCCAGCTGAGCAGAAAAGAACTGTACTATATCTATATTCTCGTCGCTTTCATTTTTTAGCCGGGCAGTTCTGGATATAACATTTTCCTTCTCAAATACATAATAATCCAGATACAGTCTAAGCTTCTGGTACTTTTCATAAAGAATAATTCCCAGATGATCCACCTGTCCATCCGAGTAAGATGAAGGCAGAGTTGAAAGAGGCTTTTTCACCTTATCTATCGTAGCTTTTACATAAAAGAAATCTGAAGTTCTGATTCCCTGGGAATCCTCCACCACCAGCATGGCCTCTCTGTTATCGCCCTTACCCTCAGTGGAAAATTCCAGACACATATTATTTAATGTCATCTGAGGATTCGACTGGTTATAAGCTATGTTATTTCCAGGAAGGAATTCTGATCTTTCATAAAGGCCATCCAGACTATCTGAAACCCTTATCTTTTTTCCGTAATAAAGCTGCTCCAGATGCTTGCTTTTTGTAACTCTTATAACATATGACGTGTTTTCAGTATTAAGTACAAAATATGAGGTGCCTTTTATTATCATACTGAATACCTCCGATTCAGTTAACTATTACTGCTTTTTAGCTTTTAAATCAGTATCTATCTCTTCCATCTTTTCTTCCGTCAGGATAAACTTCTTCCTGAATATTATAACTGCAATAATAAGTCCTACTATAGGGATAATTGTCATGGTCATTCTAAGTCCCAGTTTAGCATTCTGAGGCACGGCCTTTGAAAAATCAAAGGCCTGCTGAACCTCATCATCAGTTTCTTTTTTCAGATTATTTAAAGTCAGACATATGGATGCTATAAGGGCAGCCACACCGGATGCAAATTTTACAACAAAGGTCTGCATGGAGAATATTACAGATTCATCTCTTCTATCATTCTTGAGTTCACCATAGTCAACTGTATTTGCAAGAAATACTGTTGTAAGGACCTGCAGAACTCCACCTGCTGCAAATATAAAGAATGCAGGGATAAAAAGGATAAATACAGTTGAAATATTTAAAAATGCTATTCCAAAGAGTGTTAAATATCCTATAACAGCACTGGCGAGACATATATAGAATATTTTTATATTATTTGTGAATTTACGGAGCAATGGATAAAATACCATCATTGAAATTATCTGTATGCCACCACCGAAGGTATTAAATAATGTATAACTGCCCTTCCATCCTTCTCCACCGAAATCATATTTGAAATAATAGATTACAAGATTTGATGTTATATAAATAGAACTGTTAATAAGAAGTATGGCGATTACTATTACCATAGCCTGATCATTTGTGATAAGAGCTTTGAACATCTGTCCTACTGTAGGTGTCTCCAGATCAACTGTAGCCTGCTCCTTGATATTTATACAGGTTATGGTAATGAATACAACAAAGATTACAGCTATTATAAATGCAAACCATTTAAAACCGGCCAGCTCTACCTGAACAGCAGATGCATCATTTCCTTTTATGGTTTTACCCAGGAAATTTACTATCATTACTGTAAAAATAGTAATCAGTGCAGAACCAACACCGGCACAGGAACGGGCAAGGGTGGTAAGTCCTTCTCTTTCCTTTCCGCTCTTTGTAAAGGCCGGTATCATTGACCAGTAAGGGATATCCATCATGGTATATGTTACACCCCAGAGAATATATGAAACTGCAGCATATGCAATAAGTCCCTTATGATTAAGATCCGGTGGACAGGAAAACATCAGAAAAAGTATAGCCGCATTCGTCAGGGTTCCTATCATAAGCCAGGGGCGGAACTTTCCCCAGCGTGTTTTAGTTTTTGCTACAATAACTCCCATAACGGGATCATTAAATGCATCGAATATTCTGGCTATCATAAGGATTACTCCCATAGCGATAGCCTTAACTCCCAGAACATCCTGGAAATAGTAAAGTACATAGCTGGCACTGAGCATATATACCAGATCCTTACCAACGGCTCCCAAACCATATGATATTTTTTCTTTCAGCCCTAATTCCATTACGTCATCTCCTTTTTAAACTGTCACGTTAAATCTGATTTCCTTTGATTTACCAAACTGCGGTGTTATGATGAGTTTTGCATCTCCAGCCTTTCCTGTAGTTCTCACATAGGTTCCTCCCATTCCACCCTGAAGAGATATGATAGTCGGTCCGATTATCTCTATAGGTCCAATGGTAGAAAGGCTTATAGGATCATTTGAGAAGAATAGCTGATTTCCGTTCTCATCTCTGTCTACGATTCTTACTGCTGCCACATCATAGGTTTCCTTTTCCTTCAGCTCAGTATGGCTTGCCGTAAGCTTCAGCTCATGTCTTGTCATAGGAGCAAGCGTAAGCTCCTTTACAATTCTTCCGTCCTTATATGCTTCAAACTTATAGGTTGTAGACTGTCCACCCCAGTCTCCTACATATTTATTGTATAATGCAACAGCCTCAGTCATGCTCATGCGATATTTAACGCTGACATAACCGGCTTTGGCCATCATCATCTTGGACATACCGTAAAGTCCAACCTTAGCAACCTCATTAAGGAGTAACTTAACATCCTCAACCTGCTTCTTCCCCATATCAGGTTCGCCAGCTTCTATGGCGTCGCCGATATAATCATTTATCTTGATAGGTCCGTGCTCAAGGTAGGTAAATGGAGAATCCCCCTTAAAGTATTCCTTGATGAAACGGTCATTTTTATACATTTTTACGCTGTCTGCATTTGTCAGTATATATACATCGCCACGGTTACAGCCCGGATGTTCTCCTATATCCATAGAGGAACTGAGCTGCAGCACAGGTGTTTTCTCCTGCTGCATTGCATATACTGTAGCTGCCAGCTTTGGATTTCTGAACATATCCATAACGCCGTGATAACAGATTCTGTCTCCGCTTCCGAAATCCTTATGGGTATTATAATCAAACATGCACCAGCCAAAGGATCCTGTAATGTCCGCCTGCTTAGCCACCTCATTCAGTACATTGGCATGGCGCTTCATATGCTCCATTCTGTGTTCTTCCCAGTCGAATGCCTTAGTTGGAAACATATGTCCGTTATACTCAGTTATAAGATAAGGCTTATCGGTATCCGGCGTAACATCTGCCTTCTTATCGCAGCCCTTATTTGCTCCTGAATGAGAGAAATCATTATAGGTATAGACATCCTCCAGGAAGCTTCCCTTCTTATAACATCTTACACCACCGGTCTGACGGCTTGGATCCAGCTCATGACAGATGGCATTTGTCCTGGTGTAGAATTCATCATCATCCACTGACTCATTTATTCTGACGCCCCAAAGTATAATAGATGGATGATTTCTATACTGGGTTACCATTTCACGTACATTGTCTACTGCCTGATTCTTCCACTCTGCATCACCTATATGCTGCCATCCCGGAAACTCTGTAAATACCAGAAGTCCTACCTCATCACATCTGTCTATAAAGTGCTGTGACTGAGGATAATGAGATGTTCTGACTGCATTTACACCCAACTCATTTTTAAGTATGTCTGCATCCAGAGCCTGCATACTCTTTGGCATGGCATATCCCACATAAGGATAGCTCTGATGACGGTTGAGACCTCTGATCTTTATTCTCTTTCCGTTAAGATAAAATCCGCTATTCTTAAACTGGGCTCTTCTAAAGCCTATGGCAGTAACCTTCTCATCCAGCACCTCACCCTTTTCATTAAGAAGTTCAGTCTTTATCTCATATCTGGCAGGATTCTCCAGATTCCACATCTCCACATCCCCGGAAATGCCATTTACAGAGAAAACCTTATCCTTATTTTTAATATCGTTTTTAGTATATTCCTTAAAGCTGCCTGCCTTAAATGGACGGATATACTGCTTGATGCTATATCCTGTTTCAGGTTCTGTATTCAGCTCAATTCTTGAAACAGTCTGGGAAGAACCTACTCTGTCCTTGCCATCCTTTTCATATTTTTCTGCCAGCTTTGTAGTAATGAATACATCCTTGATATAAGTATTTTCCTTTACCTCAAGATAAACATCTCTATAGATTCCACCATAGGTCATATAATCTATAACAAAACCAAAGGGTGGGAAATTCTGATCTTCATTGCTGTTGCAGCGTACAGTTATAACATTGTCCTTACCATATTCAACATTATCGGTTATATCCACAGTAAATGCTGTATATCCTGAACAGTGAGTAAAAAGCATGACACCATTTACATAAACCGTTGCTTCATGTGCCACACCTTCAAAGGTGAGAAGGAGTTTCTTACCCTTCCAGCCTTCTTCAACCTTAAGTACCTTTCTGTAGGCACTTATCATCTGATACTCATGTTCATCAAAATAATGGAATGGTAATTCCTTTACTGTGTGAGGAATCCTGACTGTCTCCATCTCCATAGGATTAAAATTATCCTTAAGCATTTCTTCACTAAATTTTTCACTGAAACGCCAGTCATTGTTTAAATAAATCTTCTCCATAGTAACCTCCCCTAATCGTTAACCAATATTCCATCTACAAGTATTTCAACTACTTCATCAAGTCCTTCCTGATATGTGATTCTGTTTTCGATAAGTATATCTCTTCTGAAAAACTGCTCCAGAGATGCTTCCAGCATCATCTTTAGAATTGGGATTTTGATATTCCTGATGACACCCTCACTCATTCCCTTTTCTATCAGTTCAATTGTGATCTCCCAGCCATTTTCAAGTCTTTCCTCAACCTTTGTATATACATCGGGAAATTTATCCTTCAATACATACAGCTGTCTCAGATCAAGTTCCTTGTAGCTGTTGGGCATAACACCAAGTATTCTTCTTATCTTACTGACGGTATCAAGAGAATCGTCTTCATAAACCCTGCGTTCTTCATCCTTAATATTGTCAAAAAGATAATCTACCAGTTCCAGAAGCATCTGTTTTTTATCCTTAAAAACAGTATAAATAGTTTTCTTGCTTATCCCCAGTTCATGAGCCACATCATCCATTGTGAACTTCATTCCCTTATAGTTGAATACCTGCAAAGTACCGGCAAGTATTTCTTCTTTAAGCATTTTACCTCTCCTTACGCTTTGGAAACTCATTTTTACGTTTTAGTTTCCTTGATTGTATCATGCAAATATACAAAAATCAAGAAACTATTTTTACAAATTTAGTTTCCATTTATATATAAAATGCTATTTATTATTTAAAAAAATAAGAATTCGAAATAAAACAAAACAAAAAAAGAAAAGAAAAACGGACACAAGTCCGTTTTCCTTTTCTTTTTCATAATCTTATTGTTTTTCTTTTATCTTAGACTGCTTGCCACAGTTAAGACATAAGAAAATTCTCTTACCCATTTTTCCAGCAATGCCGCCGGCATCCTTCACCGGTTCAACTCTGGTGGATCCACATTTAGGACATTTAATCGTCGCTGCCATAATCAATCCCCCTTTACTACAAAAAAACCATTAACCATACTTCGCCATACACTAATATAATTATACTTCTAATTATTTACTGTATCAAGGAAAATTTAAATAAATATCCAAATTTTAACATTTTTTTTGTATATTATGATTAACCTTTTTCTGAATAATGATGTGCCTCTTCAAGCATCATAGACTTTACTTTCATAAGTCTTACCTGAGTTGATCTTTCATTTTCATCAAGCTTCATAGTAATATACTTTATGCTTTCCTGTGTTTCCGGTATTATAACATGCTCCAGAGCATTAACACGTCTACGTGTCTTCTCTATTTCAGCAGCCATAAGCTGACATGATTTTTCAACCTCAGCAAGCTTCAGCATGTCTGGGAATACCTTGGAAAGTGAATCCACTGCTCCATCAAGATCACCGGAGGTGAAGGCAAATCCATAAGAATATATATCATTCTCATCAGCTGTTTTAGTCTTAAAATCAAACACTGGAATATCAACACTCATTACATTTTTCTTATCCTGTACAAGAGAAACCTCCTGCTTAGGTGCCATGAGCGCTGTTCTGAGTGTCTGTTCAGACATACCGGCTTTAGCAAGAACGAAATTCTTATTGGCGTTTTTTATGCCCTCTTCAACCTTTTGACGAAGTTCCATATTGACCTTAACCAATTCCAGAAACTCTCTCATAAGCTCATCTCGCTTATCCTTTAAAAGGCGATGACCCTTGACAGCTGTATTCAGTTTCTTTTTTAATCGGGTTAATTCCATTCGTGTTGGAATTACATTCTGTGTCGCCATATGTTACACCTTTCGTATGATATAAAGCATGCTATGCTCACTCATATATACCAGATAAAAATTATGCAAGCATATTTTTCCTATATCTTCTTTTTCTTCTTTCTACGATAAAGCTTGCTCTGCTCACTCAT
>CADBMW010000087.1 GCA_902795855.1 uncultured Lachnospiraceae bacterium | reverse complement strand
AATTGTTGCCAGATGATCTAAAGGGAAAGGGTGTTGCGCTTGTTATTGAAGAAATTAGAAAAAATGAATCAAACAGAAATGTCTTTATTGACTAAATTTAAGTAAGAATGCATTTTGATTTTTTACATATATGTCATATAATAAAGTATAATGCTTTTATATAAAAAATAAAAAAATGATGTGTGTGACATAATGCAGATTAAGGATGACAATTATGAAAATACATGGACTTATGAAAATGACTCTCCTGGATTTTCCGGGGCAGGTGGCCTGTACGGTATTTCTGGGAGGATGCGATATGAGATGCCCCTTCTGCCATAACTGGGAGCTGGTGGATATGAGCGCGCCGGCTGTTATGGATGACACGGAGCTGCTCTCTTTTTTGGAAAAACGAAAGGGTCTGCTGGATGGCGTTGTTTTCACCGGCGGCGAACCTCTCCTTAGAAATGATCTGGAGGACCTGATTCAGCGAGTCAGGGAAATGGGATTTAAGATTAAACTTGATACAAACGGCAATCATCCCGACAGGCTTTCAGATCTTCTGGATAAGGGGCTTATTGATTATGTGGCAATGGATATCAAAAACAGCCTGAGAAGATATGGGGAGACCATAGGAATTCCGGATTTTGATACGACGGAGGTTGAAAGGAGTGTCAGAATTCTTATGGAAGGTAAGGTTCCTTACGAATTCAGGACTACTGTGGTGAAGCAGTTCCATGACAAAGAATCCTTCAAAGAAATAGGGGAATGGATCAAGGGGGCAGAGGCTTACTATCTTCAGGGATTTGTTGATAGAGAAACGGTGCCATATGCCGGACTTTCAGGCTATGATGGAGAAGAGATGAAAAGCTTTCTCTATATAGTGGAGCCCTTCGTGAAAAAAGCAGAAATACGTGGAGTGGATGTGTAAACATTTCTGATTTATGAAAATTTAACCATTTTGGTTAATGAATTATTAGTCTCTATTTATATATAATAGAGTAGCGTTGTTTTATGAAAGGAGATAAGGATTATGGAGTTAAGTAATCGCACTATCAGAATGAACACTGTGCTTAAGAGAGCACTTTGTTATATTCTTGCTACAGTCCTGGTCATATCCGGAATGCACATGATTCCTAACGCGTCTGGGATAGTTAATGCTGCTGCTATAGCTTTGCCGGATACACCGGGTACAGTTCTTAGCAGTGGTCTTTATATTGTAGACGAGAATAAAAATATAACGAATACAGATGGAGCGGGTCTTGCAGTAGGAGCCGGAGCTAAAGTGACTATTATTATTTCCGAAGGAAAAACTCTTACTGTAAAGGGCAGTGATGGTAATGGTCGTAAGGCCGGAGCTGCAGGAATATTTGTTCCTTCTGGGGCAACTCTTATAGTTGTTGGCTCGGGCAAACTTGTTGTAACCGGTGGTGCCGGTGGAACAGGCGAGAATGGTGCAGTTGGAGGCACTGGATCGGCAGATGAGTTATCAATGTCTGGCGGAAAAGGTGGCCTGGGCGGCAGAGGTGCCGGTGGAGCAGGAGCTGCAATCGGTACTTTCGGAGGAATAGGATCTGACTATTCTGATCTTCAGACACAGGATCCATCGAATGCTGAATCCATAAAGGGTAGTGACGGAAAAGTTGGTGCTCAGGGTTTTGATTCCGACGAATCCGGTACAGTTTACCTTTTAGGAAATATAACTGTTGATGCAACTGCAGGTGCTGCAGGAACAGCAGGACGTGGTGGAGCTGCAGGAAATCATGGAGAGGCTGTATTATCAGGCGAGAAATACTTCTATGCAGGCGCCGGTGGCGGCGGTGGCGGCGGCGGAAGAACCATGGCCGCTGCAACTATAGGTTCAGGCGCTCCGGGAGCCGGCGGCGGTGGTACTGGTGGAAATGGCGGACACTCTAAGGCAGATGATAATACCAGCGCTTTTCCTGATGGCCGTGGTGGAGCCGGTGGAAATAAAGCAGGTACAGTCGGTGCTAGTTTATCTGACGGAAATGCTGAGTCCGGTTCTGGTGGAAATGCAGGTGAAATGGGTACTGCAGGTGCTGCTGGAAAGCTTTATATTGGCTCACATGTAAGCTTTAGTAAGGAATTAAACAACTCTTCATCATATGATGTGGATGGAAATAGTTCTGAAAAGGTTAGCTTAACATTAAGTGAAGAAAAGGCATTTCTTAAAACTAACGGTATAGCATATGATACAAATGTTATAACATATGATATAGATATTTCTTTATATGATGAGGCAGGAAGAAGAACTCCTGACAGTATTAAGAAAGCAACTGTAAATTCAGATACATTAAAAAAGGTTGCTATTCCTGTTGAAGAGGGAGCAGTCTTTGCCGGTTATTATACCGAAGAAACCGATGGTGTACAGGTCTTTGATAAATATGGAAAATTAGTAAATAGTGTAGAGAATTATACAGATGAAGATGGCAACTGGCTCTATCCATATGATGTAAATCTTTATGCACATTGGGCATCAAATTATAAGATAGCATTTAATACAAATGCAGACAGTGTAAATTCAGTAGGTACTTCTTCATTGGTTGTTTCAAATGAAGCAGAACTTGAAAACATAATAGTTCCAACAAGGACAGATTATATCTTTGCCGGATATTATGATAAAGAGGATTATACAGAGACAGGTGCGGTTAAGGTATATAATGCTGACGGTACAGTAAATAAGGGAACAACATATGTTGATTCTGATGGAAAATGGATTTACTCAAAAACTAAAAAAACAGTAAATCTTTATGCGGTTTGGACACCTGTTATAACAAGCAAAAACATAACTGCAATATATGATGAAGTCGGATATGACATATCTGATATGTTTGAGGCTCCGGTAGAATACTCGCTTTCAACAACAGAAGATGGAGCAAGTATAAGAGGTAAATATTTAGTAGCAGTTGATAAAACAGGTCCAATTGTTGTAACTGCTACAATAAGTGCGGAAAAAGGTATTGCAGAGACAACCAAGACTGCCCAGCTTATAGTTGAGGAGCCAGAGTATCCTTCAAAGGAGTTAATAGCAGCCAGAAAGGTGGCACAGGGCAGACTTTCTGATTATGCTGAGGCTAAGAAATCTGCAGAATTTAGTGAAGCAGAAGAAGCTGCGTTTAATCAGGTTGTGGCTGATGCAAATGACACTATAGGTGAAGCTGAAGAGGACGAAATAGAAGATGCTCTGAAAAATGGAAAAATAGCAGTTGATGAAGCTCTTGAAACAATAAAGGATATTCAGGAATACTATGAGCTTATAGATGATCAGCTGGATGATGCAGAGGATCTGATAGATTTTGTTGAACGCCTAAAAGAAAAAGCTTCTGAAGAAGATATTGAAATAATGGAAGCTGAGGCTGTGACAGTTTCAGAAAGAATTAAAGATCTTGAATTTGCAAGGGCAGCTCTTGAAGTAGCAGCTACCATAGATGAAATCAAGGCAAAGGAAGAGCTGGCAGAGAAGGCGGTTGACTCAGCCAAGAGTGCTACTAAGAGGCTTGATGGATCTTCAACAGCAGCATATGCGCATATTGAAATTGCTGATGCTGAAGAGCTGCTGGCTGTGCTTAGGGAAAATCCTTATGCATCGGAAGATGATATCAAGGCAGCTGAAGAAAAGATTGAAGAATTAGAGAATCAGTTGAAAACATACAAGAAAGCAAAAGCAGCTATGGCTGCGGCAAAACAGGCTCTTAATGATCTTGACGATACTGCGACCGATCAGCAAAGAGCGGTAGCTGAGGCTGCAGTTGTACTTGCCAGAAATGCTGTTCTGGAAGCAGTGGAAAGCGTGTTCGATGCAACATATGATCTTTTCTGGACAACAATTAATGCTATTGAAAATGCTAACGAGGCAGAAAAGAAGGCTATAGAAGAAGCAGAAAACCTTGAGGCAGCTAAAGAGCTGGCTAAAGAAAGATATGATGCATTCTTCGAGATAAAGAGACCTGCAGATTACAGAGAAGATCAGCAGAATGAAATGGAAGAAGCAAAGGAAGCTGCTTATAAGGCTATAGATGAAGCAGAGGATGAAGAAGCAGTAAGTGCCGCACTTGCAGAAGCAAAGAAAGCACTAAATGAAATAAAGACAGATGCTGAGCTTTTCAAGGAAGAGACGGAAGCTGCAACGAAGGCAGCAGCAGAAAAGACAGCGGCTGATACAAAGGAAGCAAAGAAAGCTGAAACCGCTATAGCAGCAATTCCGGAAAATATTACTACAGATAATAAGGACGTGATAGCAGCAGCAAGAGCAGCTTATAATGCCCTTACAAATGATCAGAAGAAGCTATTACCGACAGAAGTGGTTACTAAGCTTACAAAGGCTGAAGAAACATTGGCGGTAGCACAGAGCAAGCAGGCAGCAGCTGAGAATTCACTGGCAAACAGCCTGGAAATGAGCTTAGGCCTCAGAGTTACACAGACAGGTAATAAGCTTACTGTTAAGTGGGGCGCTGTAAATGGAGCTGAGGAATACAAAATATATGCTCAGTATTCGAACATGGAATTTGATGAGCCTGTGGCTACAGTCAAAAATGGAGTAACAAAGAGGACCTTAACCAAGATTGATGGCAAGAAGCTGAACAACAAGAAGATCATTAAGGTCTATGTAGAAGGCTTCACAACTGTCAATGGAAAATCAACAAGCATCGGAAAGACTATCACTGCATACGTGGTGGGTGCTAAGCATCCTAAATTCACCAATGCAAAGAGTGTTACAGTTAAGAGCAAGAAGAAGCTGACACTGGGTGTTGGAAAGTTCTCCAGCATCAAGGCAGTCACAACACTTGCCAAGAAGAACAGGAAGCTTTCAAACGAGGGCGCAAAGCAGTTCAGATACTATTCATCCAATGAGGCTGTTGCAACAGTCAGCTCCAAGGGTAGAATCAAGGCTGTAGGCGCAGGAACATGCGTGATTCACGTATATGCCCAGAATGGTCTTTCAAAGACAATTGAAGTTACGGTTAATTAAAACTGAAGCTAAATAGAAGCTGATGCACAACAATATGGCACCCGGGAGATAATCCCGGGTGTTTTCTATTGCACTATATCTAGTATTTTTTAAAAAAAATACATACAACATATTGACATTTTTTATTTTTGTGTTAGTATCTTATATACCAACCTAAATTGAGGAAAAGAAATCGGAAAAAATTTAAATGAATGAAAGGGAAGGATAACATTATGTATCGGGTTTTAAAAAGAGATGGAGTAGAAGTAGATTTTAACGTATCTAAGATAAGTGCAGCGATCGAGAAGGCATTTATCGGATGCAATAAGCAGTATCATCCAAGCGTTATAGATATGTTAGCACTTCGTGTTACCAGCGACTTTGAAGGAAAGATTAAGGATGAGGTTATCTCAGTTGAGGATATCCAGGACAGCGTAGAGAAGATTCTCTCCGAAGCAGGATATTCAGATGTAGCTAAGGCTTATATCCTTTACAGAAAGCAGCGTGAGAAGGTTCGTAACGTAAAGAACGCTATGCTTAACTACAAGGATATCGTAGATAACTATCTTCAGATAAATGACTGGCGTGTTAAGGAGAATTCCACAGTTACTTACAGTGTAGGTGGACTTATCCTTTCAAACTCAGGAGCTATCACAGCAAACTACTGGCTGAGTGAGGTTTATGATCAGGAAACTGCTGACGCTCATAGAAGCGCAGCTATACATATCCACGACCTCAGCATGCTGACAGGATATTGTGCAGGATGGTCACTCAAGCAGCTTATTCAGGAAGGTCTCGGCGGAGTTATGGGTAAGATAACATCAGCTCCTGCAGGACATCTGTCTACACTTTGTAATCAGATGGTTAATTTCCTGGGCATCATGCAGAATGAATGGGCAGGAGCTCAGGCATTCTCATCATTTGATACATATCTTGCTCCTTTCGTTAAAATAGATAACCTTTCACAGAAGGAAGTTAAGCAGTGCATACAGTCCTTCATCTTCGGTGTTAATACACCTTCAAGATGGGGCACACAGTCACCATTTACAAATATCACTCTT
>CADBMW010000086.1 GCA_902795855.1 uncultured Lachnospiraceae bacterium | reverse complement strand
CTGACATTTTAATGCCTCCCTTTATATAAATATGATTTATTTATCAGAATAAACTCCTCTGGTAAGACCGGTGATACCTGTTCTTACAAGTTCCTGAATCTCGAAACCATCCAGAAGATTTATAAACGCCTGAATCTTATTTGTATTACCTGTCATCTCTATCATTATAGATTCAGGTGAAACATCAACTATATTAGCTCTATATACATTAGCAACAGAGATAAGCTGCTGTCTTTCATTATTATCAGCCTTTACCTTAAGAAGTACCAGCTCTCTGCAGACAGACTCGCCATCCTTAAGCTCTGTGATCTGGACCACATCCTCAAGTTTGTTAAGCTGATTTTTAATCTGGCTAAGAATCTTATCATCTCCCGCAACAACAACAGTCATACGGGAATACTTAGGATCCTGTGTGACTCCTACTGTAAGACTGTCGATATTATAACCTCTTCTACTGAAAAGACCGGCAACACGACTAAGTACACCAGATGAATTATCTACAAGAAGTGACAATACTTTTGTTTTCATATTTTTCACTACCTTTCTTTCAGTCAGTCTTATCATTTCACTTTAGAAACAACTAATTACTAATTTTAGCTTTATAACAGGATAATGTCAAGCAGATATGACTTTTGAAGCTAAACCTCAAAGCCCTCATCTTTGATAAGATTACTGCCATCGGCTGCTCCGGTTGCAAGTTCATCGCATCTTTCATTACCCTGATTTCCATCATGTCCCTTAACCCAGTTAAACTTCAGGTTATGTGGTTTGGCAGCCTCCAGAAGTCTTTCCCACAGATCACGGTTCTTAACAGGTTTTTTCTGTGAGTTTTTCCAGCCGTTTTTTATCCAGCCCTCAAGCCAGTTATCATTGAAAGCCTTGCACACATATTGAGAATCTGAAAAAACTTCCACATCACAGGGTTTCGTAAGAGCTTCAAGTCCGGTTATAACTCCCATAAGCTCCATACGGTTATTTGTAGTTCTGACATACCCCTGGGAATATTCTCTTACATACAGCTTTCCGTCAGGAGCTGTGTATTCTATTCTGGTGCCATAGCCTCCGGGACCATCAGGGTTTCCTCTGGCCGCACCATCGCTGTAAAGAATCACCTTCATAAATGAATCCTTCTTTTTTAATATACAATAACCGGCATTCCATCTTCTACCTCAGGATAAAGCTCCTGGGCTTTGGCAAATGGCATATTTACGCAGCCATGAGATCCATTGGTAAAATATATTTCTCCGCCGAATTTGCTTCTCCATGTTGCATCATGAAATCCTATACCACCATTAAATGGCATCCAGTATGTAACCTTTGATTCATAATCAGGTCCCCTCAGAACTGCTGGAGACTGTTTAAAGTCAACATCATATATACCGGCAGGCGTTCCATGATTAAGTCTGAGACATCCGGTTACAACATCTGTATAAAGGATAAGACGCTTATTTTTATAAAAATACATCATCTGCTTATCCAGATTAACCTCAGCGAAGGTTCCGCCCACATCATCACCGGTTTCTGCATCATAGGTAAATCCCTGTTCCAAAAACTCAGGTGACCTTGTAACATTTTTATGATGTACCACATCACTATATAAAGCATCTGTTTCAGTTTCAATATCAATAAGCCATCCATAATCAGAATTGGTTATGTTGATCATCTTATTATCATGATTTTTAAACTGTCTTACCTTATTGTATGTATCATGCATTCTTGAAAAGCCTTCAAGAGTCATCTTCACCTTGTTTTTACTGATTATAGTATCATAATCATCAGATATCCTGATCATTCCAAAAAGCTGAAACGGCTCAAAAGGAACTTCTTCTGTTCCATACAGATATCTTATATCCAGACCGGCTATAGTATTACAGTATTCAACACACTTCTTAACCTTGGCAGATTCCGAAGTATAATCAGCCACCTTGTAACAGCCTGAATCCTCAACCTTAACCTCTGTGGCCTGACTATCTATAGCTTCTTCTATAATGTCATAGATCTTCGATCTGTCTTCTATAACAGTTCCAGGATCGCCATCCACAGCTCTTACTACTCCATCATCTCCAAGTTCGATGGTAGCATTTGAAGGTTCCACCATATTGTCTTTATCCAGACTTTCAAACCCATCTACTATACTAACCAGCATAGCCTCATCATAAGTTATCTCTTTATCAACTTTATATTCATTTTCAAATAATGTATTAACCCAAAGGTAAGGCTTCTGTTCTTCCTTTACCTTTTTCAAGTCCTTCATATAGGATGTTTTCAGATTGATTTCAGCACCGTTTATCTTATAGGTTTTATCTCTGAATATAACATCTATATTATAATTTGCAGGATTCTCATAAAGCTTATCTTCTACATAAGCAGATTCTTTACCACCTGCCTGAACACCATTTATTACTGTTCCCGGATAATAATACTTGGTTGAAAATACCACTCCGTATTCATATATAAGCACCACCACTCCCAGAAGAGCCAGCAGACTAATATTTATAATTCTTGAAGTTTTATTCTCCCACATTTTCCTTACCTGATTTCATTTATTATTGAAATTTAATACTTACTATTTCCGGAATATTATTTACTCTTAAACAAAGGGAGTGCTGACCCATTCCGTTGGTCACTATCATAATAGTTTTTCCCTTTTTATATTTCCCATAATCATATCTTGGAAACAGCATAAATCTCGGCGATATAAGTCCGCCAAGAAATGGAAATCTTATGATTCCTCCATGGAAATGACCTGAAAGCGCAAGGTCTGCTCCCCAGTCACTGTAACCATCTATAAAATCCGGAGCATGTCCAAGCAGAATGCTATATCCTTCAGGAGAACCGGATAATAATTCATTTATCTTTTCCTTCTCCAATTTAGGAAATGATATCCTGCCATAATACTCAAGGGGGATGTCCAGACCGTATATGACACCGTCCTTAGCATCCTTTCCGTTTATATAATATTTATCATTACATAGAAATGTTATATCATCATTTAGTTGTTTCAGATAACCACTGAAATCTACACCCATGTTATAGAAATCAACGGACATTTTCTTTTCATGATTTCCCAAAGAATAAAGGCATTTACCTATCTTTGAAAGCCCATTTAACAGCTCTATGGCCGGCTTACAATCTTCGGGTATCTCATTTGAATTAACCATATCTCCGCCTATAAGAATCAGGTCGGGAGAAATCTGTTTTACTTCATCCAGAATTCTTTGATTCAGCTTACCATTAACTGCTTCATGGTAGTCCGAAATAAAAACCATCTTTTTCCCTTTTAAAGATTTGGGAACATTCTCGGATAAAACATATTCAGTAACCCTGAGACTGTTTAATTCAATATGACTCTCAACAATGATCATTATAATTATTAAAATAAGAATTGTTAATAATATAATAAATACATTCATTTAGGTGGTTACCTCTATACCTGCCTCTTCCTCTGCCTGTCGTCTGAAATCCTCTATCTTATCAGGAGAAATATCAGGCAGTTCATCCATAGATGCAATTCCAAAGCTTCTCAGGAAATCATCTGTGGTTCCAAAAAGAATCGGATGTCCCGGAGCATCAAGTCTGCCTACCTCGCATACAAGATTATATTCTATAAGTCTGTTTACAGCGTGACTGCAGGATACTCCTCTTATCTTTTCTATTTCAGCCCTTGTAACAGGCTGCTTATAAGCTATAATGGAAAGAGTTTCAAGAAGTACGTCTGTCAGAACATGCTTCTTTGGCATATTGACTATCTTAGAAAGGATATCATAGTATTCATTTTTAGTACATAACTGATATTTACCATCCAGTTCTATGAGCCTTATGCCTCTTTCCTCGTTCTGATAATCTTCCATCAGTTCTCTGACAGCTTTTCTCAGTTCTCCCTTTGACATCTGATTATCTTCATCAGAAAGGGCTTCTATCAGCTTACTTTCTTCAACTGCTCCGCCTATGGCAAACAGGACTGCTTCCACGCTTGCCTTAACATTTATATTATCCACGGTTTCTTCCTTCTTCGTTTATTCCAATGAGTCTATTATTATATCACCAAACATTTCTTCCTGTCTAATATTTAGAATTCCTGTTTTCATAAGCTCAAGAATAGCCAGGAAGGATACAATGATATTTATCTTTCCACGTTTTCTTCCCAAAAGAGTTTTAAAGTTGATACTTCTAAGTCCCTTTACTTCATTTCTGATTTCTACCATTCTGTCTTCAAGTCGGATTTCATCTCTGGTAATAGTACCAAATTTACTTCTTACAGGATCCACTCTGTCTATCTCTCTTTTTAGCAGAGTATGAAAAATCTCACTCATCTTCTGCATGGTAATATCACTAAGTAGTTCAGCGGGATCCACTTCTTCCTTGATTTCCTTCACCTCTTTGGGAATGGACTCTTTTTTATAAAATGCATTTCCTGCGTCTATCGACATATCCTTAAGTTCTGTAGATGCATATTTATACATTTTATATTCCAGAAGACTTTTTACAAGTTCAGCTCTTGGATCCTCTTCTTCGCCTTCCTCAGGATCCTCTTCCTTTGGAAGAAGCATTTTTGACTTAATAGAAATAAGAGTGGCGGCCATTACGAGAAATTCACTCATAACATCCATATTCTCTTCTTCCATGGCGTCAAGGTATTCAAGATACTGGTTTGTAATATCTACTATAGGAATATCGAATATATTAAATTTATTCTTCTCTATAAGATGCAGCAGAAGGTCCAGAGGACCTTCAAACACATCCAGCTTGATGTCCAGTTTTTCCATTATTTACTCCAGGTAAGTGAAGATGACTCCTTCTTTTTATCTCTAGTGATCAGATCATGAAGTGCATCCTTAGCCGGATAATCCTCGAAAAGAATTCTATTTACATTTTCAACTATTGGCATTTCTATATCATAGAGGCTTGCAAGCTTAAGGGCAGCCTTTGCACTGTATACACCTTCAACAACCATCTTAACCTCGGACATAGCTTCCTGATAGGTTTTTCCCTGTCCCATAAGAAATCCGGCACGTCTGTTACGGCTGTGCTGAGATGCACAGGTAACTATAAGGTCTCCTGTTCCGGAAAGCCCCATAAAGGTTTCTGCCTTACCTCCCATGGCAATACCCAGGGATGACATCTCATGGATTCCTCTTGTAATAAGTGCTGCCTTTGTATTATCACCACAGCCCAGTCCATCAGCAATACCGGCTGCAAGGGCGATAACATTTTTAAGAGCTCCACCAAGCTCGATTCCGATCATATCAGGGCTTGTATATACTCTGAAAAAGTCTGTCATGAAAACATCCTGAACTTCCTTTGCAAGACTGCTTTCATCAGCTCCAACCACAACCGTAGTAGGCATAAGCTTACCAACTTCCTCAGCATGGCTTGGTCCGGAAAGAATAGCAATTCTTGCCTGAGGAACCTCTTCCTTAATTACCACAGAAAGCCTCTTGAGAGAATCTTCCTCAATACCCTTAGCCACATTTACGATTATCTCATTTTCCTTTATATAAGGAGCTGCAGCCTTAGCTGTACTTCTGACAAAAGGCGAAGGAACAGCCATAACAACTAAATCTTTATCAGCAAGGGCTGTTTCTATATTTGTTGTATATTCCACTGTACCAGGAAGAATAACTCCCGGAAGCTTTGTTCTGTGCTGAGAATACTCCTTTAACATAGAGATTTCTTCAGGATCTATGGACCATACTGTTATAAGATGGTCATTTTTTGTAAGTAGATTTGCAAGAGCTATACCCCAGCTGCCTGCACCAAGTATACATATATTCATCAGACACCCTCCTGTTTCTTGAAGTGAAATTTATTCTCTTCATGATTTATTAACCTTACTATATTCGCCTTATGTTTATAAATTGCAAGACCTGCAAATAAAACAACTATTACAATACTTTCAATAAATGCATTTTTAGACTCTTTTACACCTGTATCAAAACAAAGGAGTCCATTAAGTCCAAATAATATATAAACCACAACAAGCTCAACCATAAGAAGGATTGAGCCAACTGACATATATTTTGTTATAGCGAGAGCTGCAACAAAGAGAACAAGCAGAATAAGTATCATGTAAGGCTGAAGAAGACCTACTATGGTTCCTGCTATAGTTGCAATCCCCTTACCGCCTTTGAAGCCAAGATAAAATGGAAATACGTGACCCAGCACAGCGCCGAAGCCAACGTAAAGAACATAAAGCAGATATGTATCAGGGTGAGAATCCTTAAAGATAAATCTGCAGATAAGACAAGGAATAAATGATTTACAGAAATCTCCTATAAATACCACAAGTCCCGCCTTAAATCCCATTACTCTGAGAGCGTTCGTAGTTCCCTGGTTACCACTTCCGTGCTTTGTAAGATCAACACCTGCAAGCTTTCCGTAAATAAACCCGGTCTGAAGCAAACCACAGCAATATCCAATTACTAGACATATTATTCTGGTTAATATACTCAACTTTTCTCTTTCCTTTCTCTTATAATGATCCTGATAGGAGTTCCTCTAAAAAGAAATGCTTCTCTGAGCTTGTTCTCAATATATCTGACATAAGAGAAATGAGCAAGCTCTTTACTGTTTACAAAGATTACAAATGTAGGAGGTTTCACAGAAACCTGAGTTATATAATAAAGTCTGAGTCGTCTGCCCTTATCCTGAGGCGGCTCATTTTCCGCAACAGCATCAGTAAGTATTTCATTCAGAACACCTGTCTGAATTCTAAGGCATGCAAACTGTTCCACATTATCTATAGTATCATAAAGCTTGGCAAGTCTCTGACCTGTAAGTGCTGATACAAAAAGCATCTCAGCATAAGGCATATAGGCCAGCTTCTGCCTGATTTCCTTCTGCATCTTATTCATGGTATTGGTCTCTTTCTCGATAAGATCCCATTTGTTTACCACGATGATCATACCCTTACCACGTTCATGAGCAATACCTGCAATCTTGGTATCCTGATCTGTAACACCTTCTTCTGCGTCTATTACAAGAACAGCGATGTCACATCTCTCTACAGCGGCTACAGTTCTGATAATACTGTATCTCTCTATCTCGTCTTTAATCTTACTCTTACGTCTGAGTCCTGCTGTATCAATAAATATATACTCTCTGCCATTTCTTTTAATTTTTGTATCAATGGCATCACGGGTTGTTCCGGCAATATCGGAAACTATAAGTCTGTCACTTCCGATAAGTCTGTTAATAATGGATGACTTACCTGTATTAGGCTTACCGATAACTGCTATTTTAGGAATATCCTCATCATCCTCTTCATATTCAGATTCAGGAAACTCCTCCAATACCTTATCCAGCATATCTCCAAGTCCCAGCTTGCTGGCTGCAGAAACAGGATATGGATCTCCAATGCCCAGATTGTAAAACTCATATACGAAGGGTTCGAATTTTTCAAAATTATCAACCTTGTTTACAACAAGAACAACCGGCTTATGTGATTTTCTCAACATATCAGCCACCTGGATGTCCGCTGCAGTAACACCTGATCTTACATCTGTAACAAAAAGGATAACATCTGCTGTTTCTATAGCTATCTCAGCCTGTTCCTTCATGGAACGCATGATAATATCCTCAGCCTCTGTATCAATACCACCTGTATCGATTATGGTGAAGTTTTTATCCAGCCATGTTACATCAGCATAGATCCTGTCTCTTGTTACACCGGGAGTATCCTTGACGATGGCAAGTCTTTCGCCGGCCAGTGTATTAAATAAAGTTGATTTTCCTACATTGGGTCTGCCTACTATGGCTACCATTTTCTTTGACATATCATCACCTAAAATGCATTCTTTATATGCTTAATCTCATCACCAAGTATACCTATCACATCGAACCTGATACTTGTTTTGTCTATACTATATCTCTTATCTCTTAAAAAGCAGAGTGCTGCATTATAAATGCGTCTCTGCTTCTTATGATCAACAGCCTCAAGGGGATCGCCCTTATCAGCATTCCTTCTGTATTTAACCTCAACAAAAACCAGAGCTTCTCTATCCTGTGCTATTATATCGATTTCAGAGTATCTTGTCCTGTAATTCATATAAAGAATCTGAAATCCATTTAGCCTTAGATAATCAGCTGCTTTTCTCTCCCAGAATTTGCCAACTCTTCTTTTATTTAATGGTTTGATGTCATTTTTCTCATTAGTCATACATTATACCATCAGATATATTAAACAAAATTCCCTATAAAGCTCCTTCTGTGAATATCCGTAGGACCGTATTTTTTGATAGCCTCTATATGCTGAGCTGAACCATAGCCTTTATTTTTATCAAAGCCATATTCAGGATATTTTAAAGCATATTCCTCCATCATTCTGTCTCTTGTCACCTTAGCAACTATACTGGCAGCCGCAATGGAAACAGACAAAGTATCACCCTTAACTATAGCCACCTGTTTAATATCCAGTTCAGGTATCTTAAAGGCATCCACAAGAACCATATCAGGTCTTGTTTCAAGTCCCAGGACACTATCACGCATAGCAGCAGAGTCCATATGTCCTATACCGAATTCATCTATCTCCTTTTCGGTTCTTATACCGACACATACACTAACTGCAACTTCGTTGATTATATCAAATAATTCTTCTCTCTTTTTTTCATTAACCTGTTTTGAGTCATTTAGATAAGGAATAATAAGTCCGGGAGGAAGTATTACTGCAGCAGTAACTATAGGACCTGCAAGAGGACCTCTTCCAACCTCATCAACACCGGCTATAAACTGATACTCAGAAGCATACTTCCTTTCATAACCGGTCATACCAGTAACTCTGGCTATTTCCTTATCGATAGATGCAATTCTCTTATTTGCGGAATTTATGATATTCTGAACTCCGCTTCTTTCATCATCACAGTATTCTTCAATAAAACGCTGAAGCGCTGCTTTTTCCTCATCATATTTCATGATGGGAAATGATATCTCTTTGTATTTATTTTTTATACTGCTGATACTTTCGCTCATATTATTTATCTATTTTTCCAAATTTACTTAAAGGAGAAAGTCTGAATACAGCCTTTCCTATGATAATGTCTTTGCTTATATCACCAACGTCAGCCCATCTGCTGTCTCGGGAATCATTACGGTTATCTCCAAGAACGAAGTATTCATCCTCGGCCAGAGTTCTTTCCTCAGCAGCAGTTCCACTTTCAAGTATTATTTCCTTACCATAGCTTTCCACAAGTCTCTTTCCGTTGATCATAATAGTACCATCTGCAAGGATCTGTACTCTTTCGCCAGGAAGACCTATAATTCTCTTGATGTAGTAAACATCATCTTCATAAGGAAATACTACGATATCAAATCTTTCAGGATCCTTGAAATGATAAGTAAACTTATCTATCCAGAGATTATCTCCGTCGTGAAGTGTGTTTTCCATGGAACGACCGTTAACAGTGGTTCTCTGTCCTACATAGGTAATAATGCAGTAACAAATGATTATAACCACGCCGATATATATTATAAGACTGAAAAGCTCTTTAACTATATTGATTTCTTCCGGAGCTTTAGTCTTCTTTTCTTTTACGTAATCAGTATTTACATTATCTTTATTTGATTCATCTTTTTCATCAGAAGCTTCCGTACCCTCAGCTGAATCTGTATTTTCAGCAGCTTCAGTATTTTCAGCAACCTGGGAAATTTCAGATGCTTCAGCTGTTTCTCCTGCGGAAGTTCCCTGAACAGCTTCTTCTGAATTCTCAGCTGCATCACCGGATTTTGCATTTTTCTTAGCAGCCTTCTTAGCTGCTTTTTCAGCCTTTTTATCCTGCTTCTGCTGAAGCTTTTCCTGCTTCTTGATTTCTTTTTCCTCTGCGTAGGTCATTTCATCTGCCCAAGCATCGAAATCTGTCTTCTTATCTTCTGAATCGAATGCCATAATTCTTCTCCTTTTTCAGCTTTGTGCCGGTTTTTCAAGTGATATCCTTCCCAGCCTGCCGGCTCTCAGATCATCTATTATAAGCTTAGCCGCTCTATCTATATCAGGTTCTTCACCCTTTAGAAGACATTTTCTGTTTATGGCTATAGCTTCAAGAATATGAGGGCTGTCTAAAGACTCATTTATAATATACCTATCATGCATGATATTGCAATAATTAGTTTTCATATAATCTATGAGGATTAATGAAAGATCATATATTGGAAGTATATTATCATTGATGGATCCAGTCAGAGCAAGATTTATACCTGTCTGTTCATCATCAAATTTGGGCCATAAAATACCGGGTGTATCCAGCATATTTATATCCTTGGAAAGTCTGACCCACTGGTTACCTCTTGTAACACCAGGCTTATTTCCGGTTTTTGCTGAAGCCTTACCCACAAATGAATTTATAAATGTAGATTTTCCTACATTGGGAATTCCAGCTATCATGGCCTTGATAGGTCTGTTCATGATTCCCCTGCTTCTGTCTCTTTCGATCTTATCTTTGCAGACTTCTCTTACAGCCGCACTAACCTTCTGAGTCTGCTTTCTGACTCTTGAGTCCAGTGCAAGAACCTTGATACCACTTGACTCATAATATTTTATCCAGGCATCAGTAATTCCTCCATCTGCAAGATCAGCTTTATTTAAAAGAATAAGTCTCTTTTTATTTGCAGCAAGCTTATCGATATCAGGATTTCTGCTGCTTCCCGGAATACGGGCATCCAACAGTTCTATAACTATATCACAAAGCTTTATATCCTCTTCAATACGCCTTCTGGCACTGGTCATATGTCCGGGATACCAGTTAATATCCATTATTTATCTTACCTCTTCTTTCCTTAGGCTGGATTATATAAATGATCTTACCTTTAATCTCGGATTTCTGAACATTTCCATAGTTAATAAATCTCGAGTCCTCGCTATTGCTGACATTATCACCTATACAAAAATATTCATCATCACCCAGTTTTACGCTATCACTGAGAACTCCGGGAGAATTAATAACAGCAAAGGGGTATTTTTCATCCACCTGTTTACCATTTATTACAAGTCTTCCGGCTACAACAGATAAAGAATCCCCGGGAATGCCTACAACTCTTTTAATATCATAATAATCCTCGCTGCCTATTCTTTTAATGGCAACAATATCATAACGATTAATCTTTCCAATCTTATAGGCCATTTTATTCAGTATAAGCTCATCATCATTTAAAAGCTTATCCTGCATAGAAGGTCCTGTCATATATACAGACTGAAAACAGAACTGAGTCACAGCAAACCCAAGAACCACAGCGGCAAATACAATAAAAAATGTATTTAAAATATTTCTAATAGTATATTTACTACCGGGTTTTGTCTTATTCTTTTTTTGAAGAGTAAATTCCAGGGAGCCTTTTCTCTTTTTTCTCATAATAGTCTCCATAGCAAAGTGACCGGAGCAAAGCTCCGGTCAATAGATTTTTAGAAGATTATTTAACTATTTCCTTAACCTTAGCTCTCTTACCAACTCTGTCACGTAAGTAATAAAGCTTAGCACGTCTTGCCTTACCTCTTCTAACAACATCAACCTTCTCAACAAGTGGTGAGTTAACAGGCCATGTCTTCTCTACTCCAACTCCGTTAGAATTCTTTCTTACAGTAAATGTCTGTCTTGCACCATGACCCTGAGTCTTGATAACAGTACCTTCAAATACCTGAATTCTTGTCTTCTCACCTTCCTTGATCTGAGCTGATACTCTTACAGTATCACCTACGTTGAACTTAAGTGGTGTTTCGCGAAGCTGTGCATCTTCAATGCTTTTGATAATGCTTTCGTTACTCATAATAAAACCTCCGAATAAAATAATAATTATCCAGGCGTTCTTTCTATCATAAAGTGGATTTCTTCTCATTTGGATATCCGATACAGCGGACCGCCTAAATCAAACTCAGTTAATATATCATAATATAGGATATAAAGCAAGTGTTTTTTAGTCAAAATCTAAATCTAACTATAAAAACCCTCACTTTAAAGTGAGGGTTTGAATTCATATAAAAGTGAGTTAAGTCTACTCAGCGTCCTCAGCTGG
>CADBMW010000085.1 GCA_902795855.1 uncultured Lachnospiraceae bacterium | reverse complement strand
TTTTAAGATTCTTTTCATTTTAGTTTTTCTCATTTTTATAACCTCCTTCTATCCCCTCTCATATTTTTTCTTATGACTCTTCCTTCTTAATATGCTGTACCAGGTTGATTGCAAATCCGGTCGGTGAGATCATGATCGCAGATTTAGAAGATTTCATATTGACTGTCTGATCACCATAGAAGTTCTTGAATCCGTGAGCAATAAGCATCTCATAGGCTTCATCAAAATCATCCACGTTCATGCGGATTACAGTAACATCCTGTGGCATCTCTACGTTAGGCTGGGAAATATCCAAATGGAATCCGTTAGCGTCCTTCATACGTATACCGGTGACATCCAGATCCCCGATTCCTTTGGGATTATGCTTTTTCTCAAAGCCCAGCTCTTCAAAGAGCTTTTCAACTGCTTCTGCATCTTTCGTAATAATTTGTGGGTTAAATGTTGTAATCTTCAATTCTCTTTCTCCCTTCATTCGAATATAGTAAATCAACTCAAATTATATACCTTCTATATCTATGGAACAAGGGTAAATCGCTAATACAAAGAAAGCTCCTGTGCTATAACACAGGAGCTTTAAACTTATTTATAATCATCAACATCAAACTTTCGGTCTTTAAAATAATAGTCTCTGTCTTCTTCCGTAATCTCCCTGACCACCTTGCAGGGATTTCCGACTGCGATCATATTATCCGGAATATCCTTTGTAACCACACTGCCTGCGCCTATGACCACATTATTTCCGATAGTAACTCCGGGCATAATGCATGTGTTTCCACCAATCCATACGTTATCCCCAATGGTAACACCTATACCATATTCATAACCTGATTTACGGGAATCCGGATGGATAGGATGACCGGCAGTATAGATGGAAACATTGGGAGCTATCTGAACATCATCTCCTATACGAACCTTTCCCACATCCAGAACCACGAAATTGTAATTGGCAAAAAACCACTCTCCAACTTCGATGTTATATCCATAGTCGCAGTGAAAAGGCTGTTCGATTTTGAACCAATCTCCTGTTTTAGCGAAAAGCTCTTTGATGATTCTTATCTCACCCTCTCTGTCCTCCGGATCCAGATTATTATACTCATAGCATTTTTTCTTTGCTGCCAGATGTTCATCCGGAAGTCCGTCCAACCATGATCTATATGGCAGCTCTGCCAGCATTCTTTCTTTATGATTCATAGTATTTTCTCCTGTTATACCCATAAACTACTTATTGATTTCCTGGTTTATGGTTTCTATATCATTTTTCAGTTTTTTATATTCCAGGGTGAACATTATGATATGTGTGCCTGTATATCCAAGCAGGGTTCCGATAAGGGCCTGAGGATATTTCTGAAGCTGCCACAGAAGCATGGTAATGCCAAGGCATACTGCTGCAGTCACAACATAATAAATGATACTCTGAACCAGAAAGCCGATTCTCTCAAGTTCAAAGACAAATGTCATCATGGCGAAGGTTGCTCCGATTATCCCGTACAGCATAATGTTTGAATAAACCGCAACAGCCGTTGTGGGGAAGAGCTTCAGGAAATCCGGAGAAATCGAACAAAAATCCTTTACCCCTGCGGCATTAACTATCACATCTATCAGGAAGTTGATGATTGCTCCCGCAAATGACGATATGGAAAAGCTTATAGCTCCTTTTTTTAAAATCTCTTTCAGCATCTGTTATCCTCTGATAAAAATTTTTGCTTGTTACTATTGTTTTCCCTTCAACAGTAATTGCTTGATTTTTGATACATTTCTTCGTGAAGTATAGGTTTCGTATCCGTTCTTCATTACAACCTTAATAGTTCCTGAAAGACTCATATCAAGGCTTTTTATCTTCTTATAATTCACAATCTCTGACTTGGATATTCTGATAAAATAAAGACTGCCAAATTCTTCTTCCAGCTCATAGAGTTTCTTCTGGATTACATATTTCTTATCCTTATCCATAGCTATGACCTTCTGGCCTTCCGCGTAAAACGAGTACACTTCCATGGGACTTATCATACATTTATTTCCCACTTCATCTGTAGCAGAAATAGACGAATCGAAGAACGTATGGAGCTGGCCCATTACGTTCTTCACCTCGTCGTTCATTTCATCATTACAAACATGAACCTCTAGTTCTTTATACTGTTTATCGATTTCAGATTTAATCTTCAAAGAAACGTTCCTGCCTTGATGTATTTAGAATCTTTACTATTTACATATATCTAACAAATATATATCAAGTATAGATTAATACATAAACCTTCGCAAGAACGATTTACCTGTTATCAGCTTTCATCTGTCTGCTGAATACACAAATACCTATAACAGTCATAACCAGAGCCGAACCCATTGTCACTATCAGCGGAAGCCAGAATCTGTCAAATGCTTCATTAAAGTTTAAACTTATGCAGGTTCTTGCAACTCTGGTGCAGTAAATGAATGGAAGGCATTTGCAAACCTTATAGATTCCACCTCCAACGCCCTCTGCGTCAAAGAATACTCCACCGAGAAATGTTCCTGCTGAAACGATAACTGAGCAGACACCGGGAGCAGACTTCTCATTCAGAATTGATCCGAAAATGAGTCCGATAGCTATGAACATCATAGCTGAGGGAAGTGTGGTGATAACCGCAAGTCCCAGACCTGCAATGTTAAGATCATAGCCAACTATTTTAGCGATGATCAGAGCTGCGATAAATGTAACCATCGACTGGATAACACTAACCAGAAGCATAGGAAGAATATATCCCAGAGTGAAATCCTTTCCCTTCATGGGCGATGAAAAAAGTCTCATGAGGAATGAACTGCTTCTGTCATTTGTAACCTGGATGGCAGTAAAAAGCATGATAAAGGTCTGTCCAAATATGATCACACCACCGGCAAGATTATCAATCCTGAAGATTGTCATTCCTGCCTGCTTCGGAATGCTCTCATTTACAACTGACATAACGATCAGCATCACGATGGGAAATGCTATACAAAATATATATCCCAGTACATCTCTTGAAAGCTCTATAAAATTTCTTTTGGCAAATACTATTGATCTCATTTTGATTCTCCTTCTGCAACTGATACAAATACATTTTCCAGACCCTTCTGACCAGTCTTTTTCTCAAGACTTGCAAGGTCACCCAGCATCACGATTTTTCCATCTATCATAATGGCTATCCTGTCAGCAAGAGCTTCTGCTTCTTCCATGTAATGAGTGGTAAGAATTATGGTTTTATCTTTTTTAAGCCTTTCAATTTCTTTCCAAAGCTCTCTTCTTGCAAGAACATCAAGACCGAGGGTTGGTTCATCCAGGAATATCACTTTGGGATTTCCGATAATGGCCATTGCGATGGAAAGTCTTCTCTGCCATCCCCCTGAAAGCTTGCTGCTTCTTGTAGATCTAACCTCATCAAGCTTAAAGGTTGAAATGATATCATTTACATGATCTGCCTTGGCTTTTTTGCTATATTCTTCAGGCTTAAGATATATGTCAGCCATAAAACGAAGATTCTCTTCCACCGTAAGATTTTTTGCAATGGCTGTATCCTGAGTGGAAACTCCCACCAGTTCCTTCACCTTGTCTGAATCCTTAATCACATCATATCCACCTATCATGGCACTTCCACCGGTAGGCTTTGAGAGGCAGGACAGCATCTTTATGGTTGTAGTCTTGCCGGCTCCATTAACTCCCAGGAGTGCCAGCATCTCGCCTTCTTTTACCTCAAGACTGATGCCCTTTACAGCTTCCTTATTTCCATATTTTTTTGAGAGATTATCTATCTTGATCATGTCGTTTTTCCTTTCTTGTATTATCACAGCCTTCCCACACCTCAACTGTTGAACCGACTATATCAATTCAAAAAATAAAAGGAAATAGTTTTGACATGAACGGTAGATAGGGATATATAAACGGCATATCGCTGAAAGCGATATGGCACAAAAGCCCTGGGATACGGTGCAAAAAAACAGGACAAAGTTCAAACTTTGTCCCACTTTCTCTTCTCTCTCACCTGCTTCTTTACAAAAGCTTCATTGTTTTTCAGTATCCTTAAATTCTTCTACACATCTAATCTGCTTTAACTTTTTGCTTTAAATTTAAAATTACTACGGCGGATAGAATAAGCAGAATACCTACTCCTGACATAATTGTTAATGGCTCAGAAAAAACAATTATTCCGATCAGTGTTGCAACCAGGGGTTCAATGGTTGCTATGATTCCTGCTTTACTTGCTTCCACACGTTCAAGTCCAAGAGTATATGCCAGAAATGGAATCACTGCGGTAATAAGTGCAGTAAGGAAGCAAAATGCTATCAGAAATCCTAAATCATCTGCATTTGAGAATTTATTAATCACATCTACTGGGCGGCATATAAACCAGGAGCCAACAGCCGCAAAGATAAATGTATAAGTCGTGACAGTGTAAGTAGAGTATTTCCGCAAAGCTATCGTACCTAAAATGCTATATAGTCCGTATCCAATTCCGGAACCGAGCCCCACAAGCAGCCCTAAGGGTGTCATCCCTTCACCGGAAATTCCGGAAACCATTACGCATCCCGCAAATGCAAGTGCAAGAGCTATGAGCTTCTGTTTGTTCAATTTTTCATGGAAGAACAAAACCGACATAAGCATGATCCACACCGGCGATGTATAAAGCAGGATAGCCGCAGTTGAAAGCGACATCATTGTAATTGCAGTAAAATAGCAGACTGTAAAAAACAGGATACTTCCAAAACCAAGTCCAAGAAATAGAGGAATATCCCTAAGGGCAATCTTAAAACCACTTCGGTCCTTTATGAAAAGTATCAATGCAAAGATCAGCGCAGCCAGCGTCACACGTACTGCAACAATCTGGATGGAAGTAAATCCATATGTTCCCAGCTTTCTTACAAAAATCCCCATACTCCCCCAGAAGCACCCAGCGAGAATGATGAAGATTGAACCGAGTTTTGAATTGTTGTTTTTTGTGTTGTTTGGGGTATTGTTTTCTGTCATTTTCTAGCCTATCCTCCATAGACTTGTTTAAACCTTGTGTTGGAAGGTTTTGTCAATAAGAAATATACTCCCGCTCGGTGAGCTCTTTCATAAAGCGGCTGAGGGGAAATCCAACCACGTTGTTATAGTCTCCATTTATGGATTCGACCAGGCGTTCTCCAATTCC
>CADBMW010000084.1 GCA_902795855.1 uncultured Lachnospiraceae bacterium | reverse complement strand
GTATCTATGGAATCGTATGCCAGGGCAGAACCACATATTCCCATATTAACTACGTGAGCACCCGTCAATTCTTCCAAAACCTGAGGCCATGGATTATCACTGACATCAGGACTTGAACTTGACTGCCCAAATGTTATGGAATCTCCAAAGCATACAACATTCTTGCCGTATAGGATGGAAGAGTATGCTTCCTGTTTTTTTTCTGCTGTGGTAGCATCATTCTCAGTGGCGACAGCCTCGTTTAATCTTATCTGTTCCTTAGAAACATATCTATTTTGTATATTTTTATATTCCCAAAACAGCTGTATTGATAAAAGAATAATGCAAAACAATAAGAATAATTCTCTGATCAGTACGCCCTTTTTTGTGTTGAAATTTTTACTAAACAAAGAAAACATATTAGACTCCCTCATATATTTAAGAATTATAGCATAAGCGAATATGTTTTACTACCACGATACTATTTGTTTACAGCAGCGATGATGTGCTATAATATCATGATACAACACTAATAACCTATGATATTTTCTTTATTATTTTCGCTGGAGTAATGGCTTATGAATACATATCAAAAGATAATGCACTTTTTGGTTCATAACAGTATTTTATTTACTGTAATTATCATGTGTCTGGTACATGTAACATTGCTGGCTATTTTTCTTTTTACCGGTGTCCAGCCTCTGGTGCAGTTTAATATCCTCAGCCTGATAGTTTATGTGTTCAGTATTCTTCTTTGTAAGTATGGCAAGATTATGCCTGTCTATGTAAGTATTATATTGGAGGTTACTGTCTATACTATAATTTCTACACATTATATTGGACTTAGATGTGGAACCTATTGTTTCCTGTTCTCTATTGTTCCTATAATCATTTTCTTCGGATGCTTTCTATTAAAAGGTGCAAAAAGATGGATCATAGTATTCATGCTTGTACTTAATTTTTCTATATTTATTCTGCTTTACGTGGGATATGTTGAAGTTGAGCCGGTTTATTTACTGACACCTTCAATGAGACTTTTACTGGTGATATTTTCGTCTTTCATAATGGTCTTTTCCACCATCTTTTATAATACAATGTATATCTACTCAAGTGAACTTGATGTTAAGAATCTGGAGCTGAGAAATCAGAAGCTATCAGCAGATGCTAAAGAGGATGTTCTTACTACTCTTTTGAACAGACGTGGCTTCCTGCCGTTGGTAGAACCTCTTATGTCCTCTGATGAATCTAAACAGTTCTGTGTTGCCTTTTGCGATATAGATGATTTTAAAAGAGTAAATGATTCTTATGGTCATGATGCTGGTGACGAGGTACTCAGACACATTACCAGACTGATGAGAAAGGAAATGCAGGGCTGCAATATATGCAGATGGGGTGGTGAAGAGATAGTAATTCTCATGAACGATTTCAATATGGATGCAGCCAGGGAGAAACTTGAGAACCTGAGAAAAAGCATAGAAACAATACCGACGGTTTTCTATAACAAACAGATTTTTGTTACCATTACAATTGGTCTGGAAAAGTATGCTAATAATTACAAGATACCTGAGGAAATAATTAAGGTTGCAGATGAGAGAATGTATTACGGAAAGCAGCATGGAAAAAATATGCTGGTTTTTGAGGATAAATAGAGGAGGATTAGCGATGGTTTTGGTGAATAAAAATATAAGAAAACTTCAAATGGTTATGTTGCCGTTAATAATGCTTCTTTTAGTTCTTTCTTTTGGCTTTGTGGTTAACGCTGAAGCTAAAATTTATAAAGATGAGGGAAATTCGAATCATTATCACTATCAGGGATTGAAAGAAGGTGTTTACACATTTGTTGCATCAACACCTGTTTATGATAAACCGGGAAGTGATAGAAAACTTATTGGCCAGATAAGTGATACTCTTTATCCAGCTGGAGATAATGATATTTATTATGGTGGTTATAAGCTGATATATACTGTAGAATCTGTTGAATATGCTGATGGTAAAGCATATGGGGAAATCAGATGGTTTGATCCTGACCAGTTTGGTGGACCCAAAAGTGATTTCAATCCTGTCTATATGAAAACAGGATGGGTTGTGCTTGACGAACGCTATGGTACTAAGACTCATTTCACCATGAATCAAACTGTTAGCGGAACTGATATGTATCTATATTATGGTGTTGATGGCGAACAGGATACTCGTATGAGAGCACATCCTGATATAGGAAAAAGTGTGCTTAATGGAAAGGCCAGAATTACAGAAGATACATTTGAGCGTAATGGCCCTGGAACTAATTTCACATATTACAATACAGGTCTTTATAATGTTCAACATCCAAAAGGTGATGAAGTAGAGGTTCAATATACTATATGGAATCATAAAATAAAGGATAAAAAGCTTTTTGATAATTCTTATGCCAGTTTCTCGCAGAACTATCCAGTTGGCTGGTGTAAGCTTAAAAATGGTCGCTTTGTTGAGTTGTCCAAGATAGATTTTATAGATGATTATTCACCATATGTTGAAGATGAGAATACCTATGAAGAATGGAAATTTGTTTTTCACAGATATACACCACCAAGTGCTTATTATAATGAAAAAATTGTACAGTTTTATCAAAGTACAAAGAATAATCAGGACGGAAAGATTGATAGAACGATTCAGGAAGTTGGTAAATTGACAGGACCTACATTAAAGGTATATTCCATAACGTATCATGATTCAGATAAGCTATGGTATATGCATACAGATAAGGGGTATTTGAAACTGCAAGATAGCAATTTTATGCCTGATGGATCCATTCAATTACCTCAGTATTATATTACAAGTGGTACTAATACCTATTTAGATGATGATATTTATCTTCGAAGAACAAATATTGTAAATAATGGAACTGTTTCATCGGCTGAATATACATCTGAAGGTAAATGGGCAAAGTCCGGGAAAAGTACCTATTCAGGCATCACAACAGAAAGAACATATAGAACATATAAAGGTAGTAGTTATACAGGTTTTAAATTAGGACCTGGAGATATATATCCTACTACTACACCGACCTCGGGTTATATGTATCTGATCGATATAGTAAATGGCTGCTGGGGCAGATTCCAATGCTACGATTCAAATAATGTTTATGAAAAAACAATGTATCTTGATTTAAGTAAGAATATAAGTGCAGTAACGAAGATGGGCAGTTCTGATGCGCAAAAGGTTTTCGGAAACGCCATATTGCTTCAGTCTGCTGAGGTTGGTCGTCCATATACTGCAAAAACCCTGGTTGAGGTGCATAAGATAGTAACAACACAGTGGGGCGATGTTGCTTCCTGTGGATATGCTTCCCAGATTCTTGGTTGTATAAAAACCGGAGATACAGTTTGTGTAAGTAATATCAGAGACATGCAGGGAGGAACATGGGGAACTGTAACACTTTCAGATGGTCGTACCGGTGATGTGGATATGTCATATCTACAGGTTAAGTCTGATAACATAACAGTATCATCTATCGATATCAAAAGTCTTACTATTAATCCCAAGGCAGGAAGTACAGCGAATCCGGATGCCCAAATTGATTCTTCTAAACAATATGAAGTGTCTATGCAAAGATGGTACCGCTCTGGCGAAAGCGCTGCATTTACAAGTGCATTTGACTGGGGCAATACCTATAACTATAAATTGTGGGTGAATCCGAAGGCCGGATATACTTTTGGAGAAATAAATACGAATATACCAATTTCTCTAAATGGAGTACAGATTGGTACAGGAAAGGTTGTAAATAGAAGCGGAAATAATATGGTTTATTTCTCGTTTTCTAAAACATTTGATACTGTAGATTCCATAGCTATTAAAATATCTATACCTCAGCGGGATTATGATGTGGCATTAGGAGTACCAGCATCCAACTACGAAGGATATGAAATAGTTCAGCAGGGCTGGCGTGAAGGAAGTGAATCCGGTTCAGTTGCCACCGGCACATATAAAAAAGCTACGGATTATTATTACTGCGCATTATTAAAACCAAAGGCAGGAATTAAATTCGTTGGAACTTCTGATTCAATACTGGATTTAATGGATAAAGCAGTAGTAATAGATAAGAAAATAAATACAGAATATGCAGTAACAAAGTGTTATAAGTATCCTGATAATGATACAGAAAAACCTGGTTATGTTTATATATCCATAATGTTTTCTACGGAGAAATCCAGCTTTTCAAGTTATATCAGTGTTACAGGCCCCACAAGTCCTGTGGCAGGGGCACCGATAAAGTCAGATGCAGCAAACGTATCTGCGAGCAGTGTTCCTTATATTGATGAGCAGTATTGGATTGATAATCTTAGAGCATGGGTAAATAGCAAAGCTGCTACTGCGGATTCATTCTTTATTCCGGATAAGGATTATTATCATGTTACAGTTGTTAAGGTTCCTGACGACTGGGAGTTTGTTGTAAACCAAAATGGTTTAATTGTTAATCAGGTTTTATTAAATGATACTGATTTGGAACAGATAAAATATGACGAGCTTCTTAGTCCAAGTCTTAGTGGCAGGATAGATGGTGACGGAATTTTCTTTGGCGATAAAGATAAGGTTGTAATCATAAAGAAATACACACCGGAAGTGGATGAAAGCAAAAAAACAGGTGACTGCTTCTGGAGTTTTGATAGCAGTACAGGCACACTTTATATTACCGGTCAGGGCGCTATGGCTGACTATATAAAGCCGGAAGATGATAATATGCCTTGGAAGGAATATAGAGATCGTATAACAGATATTGTGATTGGTGACGGAGTTATACGTATTGGTGAATACGCATTTTCCAGGTCAGGTGTAAAAAGTATTACAGTATCAGATAGTGTGATTGCCATCGGAAATTATGCGTTTTACGATTGTGTTAATCTTGATACAGTTAATTGGGGAAGCGGCCTTCGATCTATAGGCAAATATGCTTTTGTCTGCAATGAAGATGATAATATAAAAATGAAGAGCCTATATATTCCAGATAGTGTGGTATCTATTGGCACTTATGCTGTTGGTTTCAAATATCATAGAAGACGCTATATACTTCTTGAAGGTTTTGAAATTTCAGGTGCTTGTGATTCTGAAGCATATAACTATGCGGTGAATTATAGTGTTCCCTGGAAATCAACTTCTCATTCAGGGGATTCCTGGGTTATTGATAAAGATTCTACATGCACTGAAAAGGGTTCTAAATCACTAGTATGTAGTATATGTGGAGATACGGTTACTGAGGAAATAGACCTTAAACCACATACTCTTACAAAGGTTGCTGCAAAGGATGCTACAGGTTCAGCTGAAGGAAATAAAGAGTACTACACCTGTTCGATATGTGGTAAGTGGTTTGAAGATTCAGAAGGAACGAAAGAGATAGCAGATCATAACTCGGTAGTTATTCCAATAATTTCCGGAGGAGCAGGAAACTCTATAAATGGATCCACAGCTATACCTAATAATCCGGTTACTACTACGGACAGAACGTTACAGAATAATGCAAAAACACCTGCTAAGGTTATTTTAAAATCTGTTAAAAAACTTAAGGGCAGGAAGATTAAGGTTACATGGAAGAAGGCGAGTGAAGTTAAAGGATACGAAGTTCAGTATTCTTTGAACAAAAAGTTTAAGAAGGCAAAGACAAAGACGAAGACAACTAATAAGAATACCCTTAAGATCAAGAAGCTTAAGAAGGGCAAAATCTATTATGTAAGAGTCAGAGCCTACACTGTTGATGCATTCGGAAAGAAAGTACCGGGTGAATGGAGCAGTATGAAAAAAGTGAAGGTTAAGTAAACTTACAAAAAAACAATTGTCATTCAAAAAGATATAACGAAGAATACTGTTGATTTTTAAGTGATATATTTATAGAATAATATTGTTGTAAAAGACCTTTCTAATGTTAAATTTGTATAGAAATAAATGGTCGGGGGGGATACAATGTCAGATGTTATTTTCAGTATATTATTTCTAGTTCTGTATATTGCCGAAGCAGTATTTTTTGTTTATATCACTTTTAAATGTTTCTTTGATAAGTTTTCAATTGGTAAATCTATTCTGCTTGCTGTTATATCACCGGCATCAGGTTTTTTTGTTGCATATATTTTGGCAACCCTGTTTCTGGGGGATGATTTAGATGGAACGGAAGCGATTATTTTTTCGGTGGCCATTACCGCCTTTCAGATTATTTTACAGCTGATTTTCATCCTTCTTTATGTAAAGATAGTAAAAACAGAAAATCCATCAATAGCAATCTTTTTATATTTATGTGGCATTATGCTTGTTCCGGAAATAACGCTGATGTTTTCACTTACAAATTCATTTCTTCCAATTATTGTTCCGGTAATTATGGCTGTTGTTTTCTATTTTATTACTGTCAGACCGCTTTCCAAGATTACTAGAATTAAACAGGAAACAGATTCAAGATTATTTATAATTCTTCCTGCGATAGTTTTTGTTTATCATACGATTATTATGTTCTTTTTTATGAATATGTTTAACGTGGCAGCTAGTACCATTGGTGCTGCATCTGAAATAGCCCCAATAGTAGTGGATAGTGGTCCTGAAGGAAAAGCTTATTTTTTGAAAATGCTTTATGGGATGAAAACATATTTCAACATGGATTCCATTATAATATTCTTATCTGATGCAGTGATACTAGCAGTTCTGATGATTTCCTTCTCAATTATTGTACGTAATATCATATACATGAATGAAACGAAGAAAGCTAATGAAGAGATTAAGGAACTGTCGGTTGAGGTGATGGAAGCTTTGGCGCATACCATAGATGCGTAGGATAACTATACCAAAGGTCATTCCATAAGAGTGGCTAAGTATTCAAGAATGCTGGCTGAGAAAATGGGTCTTTCTCCTAAAGAATGCGAAGATGTGTATTATTACGGGCTCCTGCATGACCTGGGCAAAATCGGAGTACCTAATGAAATCATCAATAGTCCTACCAGACTGACGGATGAAGAATATGGAGTGATAAAAACTCATCCGGCTGTTGGTTCAGACATTCTGGCAGAGATACACAGTCGTCCGGACCTTACTATCGGTGCCAGATGGCATCATGAAAGATATGATGGAACAGGTTATCCTGACGGCAAGAAAGGTGAAGAGATTCCATTGCCTGCAAGAATCATAGCCGTTGAGGATAGCTACGATGCAATGACGTCTAATCGAAGCTACAGAGATTATCTCTCTCAGAACAAGGTCAGAGAAGAGTTGGAAAACAATAAAGGCACGCAATTTGATCCTGTGATAGCAGACTATATGATTGAAATAATAGATGAAGATAAAGATTATCTGTTACATGAATAGATTATAAGGAGACCGGATTTTTATCGGTCTCCTCGCTCCTGTGGCATGTCTTAAAGATAAGGGGTTTGATTGTCCAAGAAACAATATATGTAATACGCTTCCTATGTGGCGTGAATACAATGAAATGGTT
>CADBMW010000083.1 GCA_902795855.1 uncultured Lachnospiraceae bacterium | reverse complement strand
TGCCCAAAATGCGGTTTCTGTCAGCCTCACTGGTAATGCTCTCATTAACAGCTTCATCCCACTGATTATTCAAGTCATCAACTATACTTTTAAGCTTATCTATTTCTTCCTTTTTATTATCAAGTGCATCTTTTCTCTTTAAGAGGTCGCTTTTTCTTTTAGCCTTTTCTGCCTGTTCCTCTTCAGTATTAGCAACTTTATTTTCTTCTTCTTCAAAATCTTTCTGATATGTTTCATATTCAGTCTGATAAGGCTTTAGACGAGAATTATATATCCTCTTTATTTTATTTATAACTCTGTAAACCTTGGATACTTCATTCAGGTCAGATACCGGCCAACCTGCCTCAAGAAGCTTTATCTTTGCTTCCAGATTGTCAAGGGCAAATTTATGGCCTCTGGCACCTGTAGCAAACTCATCATATCCATTCAAAACAGCCCCATTCGCATCAAGAACACCAAATTCTTCCTTAGACATCGATAATGCCTTTTTCATCCTGTTTCTTTGGATTATAAGCTCATCATAAAGCTCTCCCCTGGAAACATCTCCGGTCTTTATATGTTCTTCAAGCTTTTTGCCTACAAGTATGGCTCCTGCAGCAGCATCCAGAAGTCCGGATTTAGATAGCATTGCCAGATTCTTCATATCATTCACTTGCGTTATATCAGGTTTAATCTCCCCATTCTCGATATGACAACTTCCGCCGGTTAGGCTCAGTTTAGCATATAAAGTGAAAGCAAATTCATATAAGGGATCCACATCTATCTTATCTCGCCATCCCTCACCTGATGCCATATCCTGGACAAGAATCTGAGTCAGATCATAAAAATTTCTGGCACTTTCATTTGGAAATTTTATACTTCCGACTTTTTTCTTCATTATTTCGGCCAGTTCCATAAAACCTTCATAATGGGTTTCCACTACCGGATCCCACTTTGGATCCAATACTTCGTAGTAACAGTCTTCGGAAATCACCCACTTAGGAACATTCAGCTTTTTAAACTGCTTGCCGGTTTCTTTCATTTCTGAGGCGATCTCGGTGTATTTATTTCCATATACACTTTCAAGATTTTCCACAGATTCACTATATACCATGTTTAATAAATTGGTTTTTGCAAATAATCTACTCTTCTCTTCAGCTGTCAGCTGGTTTTTTAATAATCCATAAATTGCAAAAGCTGAAAGTGAATTTCCCTTATAAAATTCAAATACATACTTTGAAACCTTTTTATCTGCCATAGTTTTTCTCCTTATTCATCTGCTATAAATAAATCATTTACAGCAGAAGCATAACACCCAAAGTATAACAAAAGCGCTACAAAGACAGAAAAACTAATCACTCTACTCTAATACAGTCCTCCTCGCAGCTGTCGCAGTCTTCCCCTCCTGCTGTTGCTCCCTTTATTGGTTCAAGTCCCAGAGCATCATGTGCCACCTGTATCATAATGGCACATTCGATTCTTTTACGGAAAAGCTCACATCCGTATTCGTATATCCCCTTTACATCACCTGTGGCATGATAAGCATTTGCTGCGCAGCCGCCTGAACAGTAATGCATCGCCCAGCAGTCACGGCAGTCAGGTCTTGCATAAGCATTACATACCCGGAATTCTTCCTGTCTGTCTTTATTTGTCACTCCATTCCAAAGATCCCCTAGCTTGTATGCCTCATCCCCCACAAACTGATGACATGGATACAGGTCTCCCCAAGGTGTTACTGCCATATATTCTGTTCCGGAACCACATCCGGATATTCTCTTATATATACAAGGACCGGACTTAAGATCTATCATATAATGATAGAAGGTGAAGCCATTTCCCTCTATATCTCTCTTCAGCATTTCCTTGGCAAGGATCTCATACTGTTCCTTCAGGATTGGCAGATCTTCCTTAGTAAGAGCCAGAGCATCTCCCGGCTTACTTACCACCGGCTCCATGGAAAGCTCCTTAAACCCAAGGTCCGCCATGGTGAAAATGTCATTTGTAAAGTCAGTATTCAGATGAGTGAAGGTTCCACGCATGTAGTAATTCTTACCGCCTCTTGCCTGAACCAGCTTCTGGAATTTAGGTATGATCCTGTCAAAGCTTCCATTTCCCTGATAATCCACTCTGGTTCGATCATGAACTTCCTTTCGGCCATCCAGAGAGAGAACCACATTGCTCATTTCCTTATTACAGAAATCTATAACCTCATCATCAATGAGCATACCATTTGTTGTAAGGGTAAAACGGAAGTTTTTACCGGCTTCCTTCTCTATGGATCGGGCATATTTCACTATTTCCTTACATACATCCCAGTTCATAAGAGGCTCACCGCCGAAGAAATCCACCTCCAGATTATGTCTGGTTCCACTATGCTCGATGAGAAAATCGATAGCCTTTTTTCCTACCTCAAGACTCATGAGAGCACGTTCTCCATTATACTTACCCTGGCTTGCAAAGCAGTATTCACAATTCAGATTACAGGTATGTGATACATGAAGGCAGAGAGCCTTTATTACATCTCCACTTCTCTTCTTAAACTCTCCTGCCAGAGGCTCGAAGGTATCCGGTGTGTAGAGCTTGTGCATATCCTTCAGGGTACGTACATCATCTATACAGAGACGAACATCCTCCTCTGTCACATCCTCCCGGTCTCCATAGCGTTCAAGAATTATGTCAACCAATTCATCCTCACTTTTCTCCGGAAAAAGTTCGATTATGTCATAGGCCACATCATCTACACTGTGCACCGAACCTGAACAGGTATCCAGAACTATGTTATAACCATTTAATTTATACTGATGAACCATTTTTTTCTCCTCAAATTTGCTTTGCAGGAAAATCATTTCCCTGCATAATAGAACATGAAACGCCGCCACTATAGTGGCGGCGCTCCATTTTAATTATTTCTCTGTTTTGTTTTCACACTTCTGGTTTGCAACACCACAGCTGGTCTTGCAAGCGCTCTGACATGAAGTCTGGCACTCACCACATCCACCTGTCTTAGCACTTTCGCAGAGGTCACGTGTTTCAAGAGTTTTAATTCTCTCCATCGTTATTTCTCCTATTCTTTATTATAAATCAGAAAGATATTAACATATAAAGTCTATAAAAGCAAGACCAGTCGATAACAATGCTTCTATATCTTTTGCAGCATCCCTGAATTCAAATCTGTATTCATAGGCTTCGACACTGCTATATGCCATCTCCATCAGTTCATTTCTCACATCCATCAGTTCAAATGTGAGAATTGTTTTCAGACTAATCAAGGTCTACTTCTACCTTCTTAAGCTTCCATATACCCTTTACATACTCTTCAATAGTTCTGTCTGATGAGAACTTACCTGAGCATGCAGTATTCATCATAGCCATACGAGCCCATTTATCCTGATCTCTGTATGCAGCATCTACTCTTGACTGAGCCTCTGCATAAGAATCAAAGTCTTTAAGGATGAAGTAAACATCTTCCTTAGTAAGAGAATCATAAAGATCTCTGAAGAGCTCTGTATCATCATTGAATGTACCGTTGATAAGCTGTGTAAGAACACGTCTTACATTCTGGTTGCTGTTATAAACATCCCAAGGATTATAACCACCATCGCGCTCAAACTTCATTACTTCGTCAGCTGAAAGTCCAAAGATGAATGCATTCTCTGCACCAACCTCTTCAACGATCTCTACGTTGGCACCATCCATGGTTCCGATTGTAGGAGCACCGTTGATCATGAACTTCATGTTACCTGTACCGGATGCTTCACGTGATGCAGTGGAAATCTGCTCTGAAACATCTGCAGCTGCAAATATGATCTCACCGTTAGATACTCTGTAGTCCTCGATGAATACTACCTTGATCTTATTCTTGATAGTTGGATCATTATTTACTACATCTGCAACTGAGTTGATAAGCTTTATAGTAAGCTTAGCTCTCTTGTATCCGGCTGCAGCCTTAGCACCGAAAATGAATGTTCTCGGATACATATCGAAATTAGGATTTTCCTTCAGCTCACTGTAAAGGTGCATTACATGAAGTATGTTGAGAAGCTGTCTCTTATACTCATGAAGTCTCTTAACCTGAACATCGAAGATTGAGTTAGGATCTACGTCGATTCCATTGTTCTCCTTAATGTACTTAGCAAGGCGAAGCTTGTTCTGATACTTGATGTTCATGAACTCCTGCTGATATTTCTTATCATCAACAAAAGTCTTCAGCTTAGACATCTGTGAGAAGTCTGTAATCCATTCCTCACCGATCTTTTCGTTGAGCCACTGTGCAAGGAGAGGATTTCCGTGAGCCAGGAATCTTCTCTGGGTTACACCGTTTGTCTTATTATTAAACTGCTTAGGATTCATTTCATAGAAATCCTTCAGCTCTCTCTTCTTAAGAATCTCTGTATGGAGTCTTGCAACACCATTTACTGAGTATGAGCCGGCGATAGCAAGGTGAGCCATCTTAACCTGTCCATCATAGAGGATAGCCATGGATTTGATCTTTTCCTGATCTCCAGGATACATTTCCTGGATCTTGATCACGAAACGACGGTTGATCTCTTCCACGATCTGATATACTCTAGGAAGAAGTCTGGAGAAGAGCTCGATTGGCCATTTCTCAAGAGCCTCAGCCATAATAGTATGGTTTGTATATGCACAGGTCTTTGTTGTTATATCCCATGCCTCATCCCATTCAAGACCTTCAACGTCCATGAGGATTCTCATGAGCTCGGCTACTGTAAGAGTAGGATGAGTATCATTCATCTGGAATGTTACCTTCTTAGGAAGGTCTTCTATCTTCTTGTTATTCTCCTTAAACTTAAGGATAGCTCTCTGGAGTGAAGCAGATACGAAGAAATACTGCTGCTTCAGACGAAGCTCTTTTCCTGAATAATGATTATCATTTGGATAGAGAACCTCGCAGATTGTTCTTGCAAGATTCTGCTGCTCTACTGCCTTCTCATATTCACCCTTATCGAAAGAATTCAGATTGAATTCCTGGGTTGCTTCAGCATCCCACATACGAAGAGTGTTTACTACATTATTTCCATAACCAACGATTGGCATATCGTAAGGTACGGCACGAACTGACTGATAACCTTCCTGAATGAAATGATTACGTCCGTCTCTGTTCTCTACACGAACATATCCGCCGAACTTAACCTCAACAGCATATTCTGCTCTCTTAACCTCGAAAGGAAAACCATTTCTAAGCCAGTCATCAGGCTCTTCAAGCTGATATCCATCAACTATTGCCTGCTTGAACATACCATAACGATATCTGATACCACATCCATATGCAGGATATCCAAGTGTTGACAGAGAATCAAGGAAACAAGCAGCAAGTCTTCCAAGACCACCATTACCAAGTGCAGGATCTCTTTCCTGGTCCTCGATAAAGTTGATATCAAGACCCATTTCCTCAAGTGCTTCCTTAATCTCAGTATAGTATCCAAGATTCAGCAGGTTATTTCCGAGAGCACGTCCCATCAGAAATTCCATGGAAAGGTAATAAACCTTCTTTACATTCTTCTCTTTATATACCTTGTGGGTTGCTATCCATCTGTCTATAACGTCATCTTTACATGCATAGCTGACAGCCTGATATATTTCCTGTGGAGTTGCCTCGTCGAGAGTTTTACGATACAGCTTTTTAACATTTACAGCTATCTTTTTCTTAAAGCTCTCCTTATCAAATTCTGCGATTTTCTTCATATGGAATAATCCTCCTTAATTAGTTTTTGGCCTGCAAATTATTTTGCAACACCAAATGTGACATTCTCTCCATTGATATCCCACTCTTTAGTAAATCCGGACATCTGTCCAAGCATAAGGTGGTCAGCCAGTACGGCAGCCTTGATCTTTTCATCATTTCCATTTACGATCTCAGCTATCTTTTCATTATTGTCAATATACAGCGTAATTCTGTCTGTTACTTCAAAGCCTGCCTCTTTACGCATTGACTGAACCTTGGAGATAATCTCTCTTACAAAGCCTTCCTCTATAAGCTCCGGAGTAAGCTTTGTATCTATAACAACGGTGATCTGGTTGTCACCGAATGTCACATAGTCACCGCTCTCAACTACATCAATGAGCAGATCTTCTTCTGTAAGTTCTACGGCCTGTCCGTCTATCTCGAACTTAAGGGCACCATCAGCCTTAAGCTGTGCATATGCAGCATTTCCATCCTCGATATCGGCAAGATACTGTCTGATTCCTCCGACGATCTTTCCGTACTTAGGTCCCACAGTTCTAAGCTGTGGCTTGAATGCATATGAGGAGAAGTCTGACATATCATCCTTGAATTCCACATTCTTGATATTCAGCTCATCCTTAATGATATCCACATAGAACTCATTCAGCTTTTCATCAGCCTTAACATACATATTTGCAATAGGCTGACGATTCTTGATATTTGCAGCATTACGGGCAGCACTACCAAAGGTCTTGATTCCCAGAACCTCCTGCATAGCCTTCTCAAGCTCTGCGTCGATCATTTCTTCATCAACTGCAGGATAATCGCAGAGGTGAATACTGATAGGAGCATCCTTATCCACATTTCTTACAAGGTTCTGATAAATGCTTTCTGTAAGGAATGGTATCATAGGTGCTGCAGCCTTACATATAGTAACAATGGCTGTATAAAGAGTCATGTAAGCATTGATCTTATCCTGCTCCATACCCTTTGCCCAATATCTTTCACCGCAGCGTCTTACATACCAGTTACTCATATCATCAACAAAGCTGTTAAGTGTTGATGCTGCCTCAGGTATCTTATATGCAGCCAGGTTTTCATCAAATACCTTAACTGCTGTATTAAGTCTTGAAAGAAGCCATTTGTCCATAACGGAAAGTGACTCTTTATCAAGAGTGTATTTTGTAGGATCAAACTGGTCTATCTCTGCATAGAGAGTATAGAACGCATATGTGTTCCAGAGAGTTCCCATGAACTTACGCTGTCCTTCCAGTACAGCATCCTCATGGAATCTGTTTGGAAGCCATGGCTGTGAGTTTGTGTAGAAATACCATCTGATGGCATCTGCACCAAACTTCTCAAGAGCCTCCATAGGATCAACTGCATTACCCTTGGACTTACTCATCTTCTGTCCGTCCTTATCCTGAACGTGACCAAGAACGATAACATTCTTATAAGGAGCCTTGTCGAAGAGAAGTGTGGATATAGCCATAAGTGAATAGAACCATCCACGAGTCTGGTCAACAGCCTCTGATATAAAGTCTGCCGGGAAGTGTTCATTAAATATGTCTTCGTTCTCAAATGGATAATGCCACTGTGCAAATGGCATGGCACCTGAGTCAAACCAGCAGTCGATAACTTCAGGAACACGGTGCATTGGAAGTCCGCTTTCAGGATCATCGATTACAACATCGTCTACGAATGGACGGTGAAGCTCAATATCTTCTGGAACAGGCTGCTTCTCGCCGTCCTTTAAGATATATCCCTTCTCACGAAGCTCGGCAATAGAACCGATGGCGATTCTATTTCCATTTTCCTCGCACTCCCAAACATTAAGAGGAGTACCCCAGTAACGGTCACGGGAAAGTCCCCAGTCCTGAACATTCTTCAGCCACTCGCCGAAACGGCCCTTACCGATACCCTCAGGAATCCAGTTAACTGTATTATTGTTTGCAACCATACGGTCGCTTACTTCTGTCATTTTTATGAACCATGATTCTCTTGCATAGTAGATGAGTGGTGTATCACATCTCCAGCAGAATGGATAATCATGCTCGAATTTTGGTGCAGAGAACAGGAGGTTTCTGCTATCCAGATCAACAAGTACCTTTGGATCTGCATCCTTTACAAAGAGACCTGCAAATGGTGTCTCCTGTGTCATGTTACCTTCAGCATCTACGAACTGTACAAATGGAAGATCATATTTACGTCCAACACGTCCGTCATCCTCACCAAAGGCAGGTGCTATATGAACTATACCTGTACCATCTGACATGGTTACATAGTCATCAGCAACTATATAATGGCCCTTCTTATGCTGCTTCTCTCCCACCTTGCCGGATGCTTCATAAAGAGGTTCATATTCTCTGTATTCAAGATCCTTACCGATATAATTCTCAAGAACCTTATATGCTTTTCCATCAGTCTCGGAGGTATCGTATTTGTTTACCTCTTCTCCTGCTTCGTTCTTTACCTTCTCATTTGCAAGAGGTCCCAGAACTGTATCAAGAAGGGCATCAGCCATGATGTATGTGAATCCATCACATGCCTTTACCTTACTGTATTTCTCTTCAGGGTTTACGCAGAGACCAACGTTTGATGGAAGTGTCCATGGAGTTGTGGTCCATGCCAGGAAATAGTACTGCTCTTCGCCTTCAGCTACCTTTGCCTTAAAACGGACAACTGCTGAACGCTCCTTTACAGACTTATAACCCTGAGCAACCTCGTGAGATGAAAGCGGAGTTCCACATCTTGGGCAGTAAGGAACTACCTTGAAACCTTTGTAGAGAAGTCCCATATCCCATATTTTCTTAAGAGCCCACCATTCGGATTCGATATAATCATTGTGGTATGTTACATATGGATCATCCATATCAGCCCAGAAGCCTACCTTGCCTGAGAACTGCTCCCACATACCTTTATACTTCCATACGGATTCCTTACACTTACCAATAAATGGTTCAATTCCGTACTCTTCTATCTGCTCTTTTCCATCTATACCTATTTCTTTTTCGACCTCAAGCTCAACAGGAAGACCATGAGTATCCCATCCGGCCTTACGAATAATCTTGTGTCCCTTCATAGTCTGGTAACGTGGAATCATATCCTTAATGACACGTGTAAGCACGTGACCTATATGAGGTTTACCATTTGCCGTTGGAGGTCCATCATAAAAAGTATATGTTGGAAGCCCCTGTTTCTCATCAATACTCTTCTCAAATACCTTCTCTTCGTTCCAGAATTTGAGCACTGCTGCTTCATTCTCAACGAAGTTAAGCTTTGTCGAAACTTTGTTGTACATGATCAAATATCCTTTCGGTTAACAAAAATATCTGTCCCTAACGTATGGACACACATGGTATAGTATACCATTTATCTATACTTACTGTCAAAACTTT
>CADBMW010000082.1 GCA_902795855.1 uncultured Lachnospiraceae bacterium | reverse complement strand
TGCAGTAAATCTCAATTCCATTCGGAAAGTCAGCACTTCGTGCTTCTCCATCTGCTTTCGCAGATGCTTTCCTCATGACATTGAGCTTCCTGCTTCGCAGGAAGTACACACATACGAGTATGCAGCTTACATTGCAAGCAATGACGCTGCATGCTCATATGTGTGTATTTACTGCAAATAGTAAGCATTCTTTGACATTATATCATAAAATGCTATAATTGTCATAAGTATTAGATTTATTTAGTAGTCTGGCGGGGCCGGATTTTTAAAGGAGTATGTTTCAAATGGCAGAGAATGAAATCAATGATGCACTTAAAAGTGAGAAGGAAAAGCTTCTGGCCGAGATAAAGAATCACTATAGCGGTATCGAAGATGATAATCAGGATAACATTTCAAGTGAACAGAATGATAATACGGAAGGTTCTGAGCTTTCCAAAGATAATCCTTCAGGCGCAGGTGATATGAATCTAGACGCTGAGGAGACAAATGATGGACCTGTAGTTATGAAAGCAGCCGAGCCACTTCCGAAATACGGAAAGGGATTCATCTTCGTTCCGATATCCATAGGAGTTACTATACTGGCTATATTATTGGGGCACATCAAACCCATAACCTCAGGAATCCCATCAGCTACATGGCTCAGATATACATATATCGCATTTGGTGCTGTACTGATTTTCTTCGGGATCAAGCTAATAGTTGACGCTCTTTCAGCATGTTCCATAAATGAGAATCTTCAGATGGGCAGACTTGTAACCACCGGAATCTACAACAAAACCAGAAATCCTGTCTATGCAGGAGTACTGATACTTTGTACAGCAGCACTTTTCATTTCCGGAAATGCATTTATGTACATCTTTCCTATAGCACTGTATTTCTTCTTAAAGATACTGATGGAAAAGACAGAGGAACTACTTCTGGAAGAAAGATTCGGTGACACCTACAGAGAATATCGTTCAAAAACATACATGTTCTTCCCCATACCAAAAAAATGAGTCAAACAGGACTCACCTTGACGGTTTCCAGTCACTAGGGACGGTTTTCCTTAACTTAGGAGAACCGTCTTTTTTTGAGTCAAACAGTGAGTCAAACAGAAACGTCCCCATTGACTCAAAAATTTTAAATTGGGGTCTTCTCAAAAACGGTCAATGGAATATAATTATTATTAACCGTTGTAGTCAGCGGTCAATGAAAGGAGTCAAATCTTATGAATATAATAGAAATCGATGGTCTTACCAAGAGCTATGGCAAGAGCCGGGGAATTAATAATCTTACACTTAATATTGAAGAGGGAGATTTTTTTGGATTCATTGGTCCCAATGGTGCCGGTAAGTCCACAACAATCCGTACCCTGCTGGGACTCATCGCTCCCACCGGTGGCTCTGCAAAAATAATGGGATATGACATTGTGAAGGATAACAAGAAAATACTGACACAGGTTGGTTACCTACCTTCTGAGATCAATTTTTATAACAGAATGAAGGTAAAGGATGTTATAAAATATTCTGCTTCTCTTAGAAAGGCCGACTGCAGCGAAAAAGCAAAAAGCCTCTGCAAAAGACTGGGACTTGATATGTCCCGTAATGTAGATGACCTTTCCCTTGGAAACAGAAAAAAGGTTGGCATTGTATGTGCTGTCCAGCACAGCCCGAAGCTTCTGATCCTTGACGAACCTACCTCTGGTCTGGATCCGCTGATGCAGCGTGAATTCTTTAACATCCTGACGGAAGAAAATGAGAATGGCGCCACCATATTCTTCTCCTCTCACATTCTTTCTGAGGTTCAGACTTACTGCCGCAGTGCCGCTTTCATTAAGGATGGAAAGATTATAATGTCTGACAGTGTTGATAAAATAGAAGAAACCGGGGTCAAAAAGATTTCCGTAAGTGCAAATAGTTCTGACCTGAGTAATCTGCTTGAAGAAAGCAGCATTAAGGATTTCATTTCCGATTTTAAGACAAATGAAAAGGCCAGCACCGCAGACTTTCTCTACAACGGAAAGATTCCTGTACTTCTGAACACGCTGACGAAGATAAATCCAAAGGACCTGACCATTACCGAGCCAAGTCTCGAGGAAATCTTCATGAACTACTATGAATAAAGTAACCTGCCGGAGTATTTTACTTTGACAATCAATTATGCGAGGGGATATAAAATGACAATATTCAAACAGGAAATAAAATCACAAAAGCTTACTATTATAATATGGAGTCTGTCCATCGGTCTTCTGGTGGCCGCCTGCGTTCTGATGTATCCGGACATGGAATCTCAGATGGAGGGCGTAAATGATATGTTCTCTTCCATGGGAAATTTCACTGCCGCCTTCGGAATGGATCAGCTGAATTTCGGAACTCTCATAGGCTTCTATGCAGTGGAGGGCGGAAACATGCTGGGAATCGGCGGAGCCTTCTTTGCAGCCATCATTGGCATCACCGCCCTGATGAAGGAAGAAAGAGAACGGACCGCAGAATTTCTTATGACACATCCGGTTTCAAGAATCCGTGTTATAACAGAAAAGCTCATAAGCACATATATTATTATCATTATGTTAAATGCTATAGTTCTTATCTGCTCTGTGGCTTCTATATTAATGATCAAGGAAGAAGTTTTCTGGAAAGAGCTGCTGCTGTTTCACGCAGCATATCTGCTTATGCAATTTGAGATAGCCGGCATCTGCTTCGGAATTTCTGCTTTTATAAAGAGAGCCGGAATAGGTATAGGAATTGGAATCGCAGGACTTATGTATCTGCTGAACATAGTCGCCAACATTTCCGAGGATGCGAAGCCTCTGAAATATATAACCCCCTTCGGCTATACCGAAGGCTCTGACATTATCAATTCCCTGGAAATAAATACAGACTACCTGATACCGGGAATGATCATTATGGTTGTCTGCATAGTGATAGGATATGTAAAATATACAAAGAAGGATATTTCCGCGTAGTATGATACCAGGAAAGCCCACTTACAAAAGGAGACCATCTATGAACGACAAGTTTTTTGCACTCCCCCAGGAGAAGCAGGACAGAATCCTGAATGCAGGGTTCAGAGTTTTTTCAAAAAACTCCTACAAAAAAAGTCCCATGCTGGAGATAGCAAACGAGGCAGATATCAGCAAATCACTTCTCTTTTTCTACTTTAGAAACAAGAAAGAGCTTTATCTTTTTCTAATGAAAAAGGCCGAAGAGATCACCCTGCAATATATCATTGAAGCCGGAGCCTACAACGAATCCGACATCTTCGAAATGATGTACAAAGGACTGCTGGCCAAGGCTGAGGTCATGAGAAAATATCCCAACATGAGTAATTTTGCCATTAAAGCTTATTATGAAGATGACGAAGAAGTGAAGGATGAGCTTCAGCAGATCATCGCTCCATATACAAAGCTTAATACCAACAAAACAATTCCCGATCTTAATCCTGAGGATTATAAGGAAGGGCTGGATCTTGAGCTGATGTATCAGGACATGTACCTGGCTTCCGAAGGATATGTATATCGCATGCAGCACGAAGGAAATGTGGATGTAGATAAAATGCTAAAGGACTATCGCCGCATCATCGACTTCTGGAAGCAACTGTACAAAAGGTGAGATCAGGAACAAAAAAAGAAGAAAAATAGAGAAAAAAGAAAAAGAATTTGGATGTAAAAATGAATGAGAATTCAAGAGAAAAGGGAGAGACGATGGAAGAAAAAATAGAAAAAATAGAAAATATAATAGTAGGTACATTAAAAGAACATGGGTTTAGAATAACATTTGCGGAATCCTGCACCGCAGGCCTTGCTGCTGCAAGGCTGGTGAATGTCCCGGACGCTTCATCGGTTCTGGACGTAAGCTTTGTAACCTATGCCGACGAAGCAAAGATCAAATATCTGAATGTAAATCCCGAGACCATACAGGAACATGGTGTTGTCAGCGAAGAAGTCGCCGCTGAAATGTGCGCCGGAGCCGCCCAGGCCATGAACGCCCAGGTGGGAGTAGGAATAACCGGCATAGCCGGCCCCACAGGAGGCACAGCCAAAAAACCGGTAGGCATGGTCTGCTTCGGATTCTATATCAATTCCGAAATCAAAACATACACTAAACAATTTGGAAACATCGGAAGAAACGCCGTCCGAAACGCCAGCGTCGACTTCGTATACACCACCCTAAACGAACTGTTGAGACATTCTATTTGACTCAAAAATAAAAATAGCCGAGCATATTGCCAAATACTTTTCGAGGACCTTTCACTTTCCTTATATTATCACTCACCTATTATCACTCACCAAGGAAAAACAATTCTCAGCGAGCGCCTTCCCCGGCGCGAGTCGAGATTTCGTTTTTCCGCAATTACAGTTCTTCTTCTGTCATGTCTTTTTCTTTGTTAAAGGCGTCGTAGAGACATGGTACCAGAACCAGCGTGAGGATGGTTCCATAGATCATTCCGCCTACTACAACTATGGCCATTGGCTGGGACATTTCAGTACCTTTTCCCATTCCCACTGCCATGGTGGACATGGATATGATGGTGGTCAGGGCTGTCATGAGTACAGGACGAAGTCTGGTCTTTGCAGATTCCACTATGGCATCCTTCTTTGACTTACCTTCACGTCTCAGCTGATTTATATAATCTACCAGAACTATACCATTGTTAACTATGATACCAGCCAGCATGACAAAGCCGACCATGGCGATGACAGATACGGCCTTTCCTGTTATGAACAGTGCAAAAAATCCTCCCGTAAATGCCAGTGGTATGGTGAACATTATGATAAATGGTGACTTCAGACTTTGGAACTGGGCAACCATGATGAGGTAGATAAGTATGACTGAAAGAAGCATCATGAGCAGCACCTGCTCCATGGCTTCATTTATGCTCTCATCCTCACCGGTCATGGTTACTGAATATCCTTCAGGAACAGCTATATCCTTCAGCTTATCCTCTACATCATTTCCCACCAGTCCTATGTTGTGATCTGCATCTACAGATGCTGTTACATTTATATATCTGCTCTGACTGTCTCTCAGAACCCTGGAAAGCTCTTCCCCTTCCTTAAATGTGGCAACTTTGGATAATGCCACTTCCTTTTCTTCGTTTTCCTTACGATCTGTATATTTAAGCTTCAGCTTCTTCAGATCATCCACAGTAACATTTGCCTGTTCATCTGTGGCAACAAATACGTCGTAATCCTTTACATCGGTTTCAATGGCTGTTGTGGCCTGCGTAGATGCCAGCTTGCCGGCTATAACACCGTAAATCTGGGCAACTGTAAGTCCATAATCCGCAGCCTTCTTCTTGTCAACGGAAATGATAAGTGTCTTGGTCATGTCATCCAGACCATTATTTACATCTTCAATTCCTTCCACGCCCTCGATACTCTCGCTGATTTCCGAAGCCAGTTTCTGAAGAGTCTCTATATTTCTTCCCTTGATCATAACAGAAATACCGCTTCCCATAAGAGCATCCATATCCATCATGGATGTACTTACATCCACCTGGCAGTCTATACCTTCGGCAGCATCCATTATCTTCTTTGTAATCCCTGCATTTGTAATATTGGCTCCTTCCTTCAGGAGTACATACATGGAAACGGAGTTTCCGCCGCCACCGCTGGAAAGTGCTCCCAGTGTAGAACCATTTCCGATCATGGATCCGATAGTTTCTATCTCATCTATCTCCAGAAGATTCTCTGTCAGTTCATCTGCATAACCGGTCATTTCCTCAAAGGTTCTCTTCTCATCCTCGGGAGCTGACATGGTTATACTGATCTGGTCGCTCTGCATCTCAGGCATGAACTCTGTACCTCTTTTCAGTGCAAGGAAGATTGATGCACCTGCCAGAAGAAGCATTATTACAAACACAAGAGGCTTATATTTGATAGCACCATTAAGAAATGCTCCGTAACCTCTCATGAATGCACTCTCTGTATTTCCGGTCTTCTCTTTTGCATTTTTCAGAAGTCCCTGAGCCATGGCAGGAACCAGGGTAAGTGCCACCAGCAAAGATGCCCCCAGGGTATATGCAATGGTAAGACCCATATCCACAAACAGCTGTCTGGTCAGACCATCCGTAAATACTATAGGAAGGAAAACGCACATGGTGGTAAGTGTTGAGGCCGTTATAGCCGCAGCAACCTGACCCGCACCATACACAGCAGCCTTCTTAATGGACTGCCCTTCTTTCCTAAGTCTGAATATATTTTCGATAACTACTATAGAATTATCTACCAGCATTCCAATACCCAGAGTAAGTCCGGACATGGAAATGATATTTAAAGATATACCTGTGAAATACATAAGCACTATGGCAAATATTACCGAAAATGGTATGGCACAGGCAATGATGATAGTCGGTCTTACATCCCTCAGGAAAATGATCAGTATGATAATGGCAAGAGATGCTCCCAGTATCATATTCTGAAGAATCGACTTAACTATAATATCTATATAGACACCCTGATCCATAAGAACAGCAAAATGCAATTCTTCCTTTTCGGATTTTTCCAGACTGTCGAATTTTTCAAGGATTGTATCAGACACATCACCGGTAGCATAGCCGGTCTGTTTTTCAAATGAAATCAAAAGTCCGGGTTCACCATTCAGCTTTGCATAAACATCGGCTGAATCACTTGTCTCCTCCACATCTGCCACATCTGAAACCTTTATAACACCTACTGTATCCATGTTAAGATCAATAAGCACTGTATCTTCAAGCTCCTTGGCATCAGCTATGCTTTCACCTACCTTAACAAGATAGTCACCACCCTCGCCGGGAGCATATCCTGCAGGCATATCAAAGTTCTGAGCCACCAGGAGATTATTTAGTGTATCAAGAGAAAGCACTGCATTCAGATCCGCACTATCCTTTGCAGCATCCATGGAATCATCTATCTGCTGCTCGGCTGATTCAATCTGAGCCTTTCCCTGAGACAGTTCTGCAGAAGCCTCAGCCATGGCGATGGACTGTTCAATCTCTGCCTTATTCAGACTTTCCAGAGCATCACCGGTAGCGGTCTTACCTTCCTTAACCTTCTTCAGTCCTGCCTCAATCTTCTTTATTCCTTTTTTCACTTCCGTCTTCTGCTTTTCCAGAGCCTTTACTGCAGTCGGAATATCCTCATAAGTATTTAGCTTTATGCCCTGAGAAGCCATGGAAGCACCACTTGCTGCCAGCTGGGAATTTATCATGGCAAGAGTCTGAGTCAGTTCAGTCTGCTTAGCCATAGCCTCCTGAACGCTCATTCCGGCGGAAGCCGCAAAGGTTGCGTCATCCAGAACACCCTGCTGATAAAGAGCAAGTACAGAATTCAAACCGTCCAGGCCACTTTGAACCTGTTTAGCACTTTTATATGTTTTATTAAGTCCCTTGATGGATTCATCAAGAGATGTTTTAGTCTGTTTAAGAGTATTCAGCTGCTCAGTCAGATCCTTTTCCGTCTGATAGAGTTCAATCTGTGTAGACTGAAGAGTTCCCTTATTCTCTGAGATCTGATTTGCAAGCTCTGTCTTTCCGCTTTCAAGAGCTGACTCACCATTTTCAATCTCGACCTTTGAATCGGCCAGCTCATTTTTAGCGTCCTCAAACTGAGAATCTATCTCAGCCATGATTTTATCATTCAGCTTATCAACCTTATCCTGATTGATAGTAACCTTAACACTTTCCTTGATACCACCTGAAGCTGTAACAGAGGCAACTCCCTCTATACTTTCCAGCTGAGGAAGAATTTCCGTCTCGAGATAGTCTGTAAGCTGGACACTGTTCATGTTTTCCACATTTGCAGCAGCAACCATAATAGGCAGCATATCCGGATTGAGCTGCATAACCACAGGGGCTCCTATGGAATCCGCAAATGTACCCTTAACCTGATCCAGACTCTGCTGAATCTCAATCATGGTAGCATCCATATTTGAAGTTTGTTCATATTCAAGAATTACAGTTGAATAACTGTTATATGACATGGATTGGATATTTTTCAGATTGGAGGTTGTGGCAAGAGCAGCCTCTATAGGAGAGGTAACTTCCTTCTCTACAGTTTCCGGGCTTGCTCCCATATCAGTAGTAATGACCATTACATAGGGGAGAGTCATATTGGGTAAAAGATCGGCAGTCATTCTCATAAGAGCAACCACTCCGATGACGATAACTGCAATTACCATTACAAAAACAGTGTAGGGGCGCTTAACGCTAAATTTGGATATCATAATTTTACTTCCTCTTTTTCCTTATCTGATAAGGAATTGGTATAACTTAGTCTAAAGGGGCAAAAAACCGACTTCCCCTATAAGGGGAAGTCAGTCATGAATAATCAAATCTATAGTTTCTACAGTTTCAATTCTTCAATAGGCACAGGCTTGCTGAACAAAAATCCCTGAGCCATATCAGTTCCGATATTCTGAAGGAACTGATACTGATCCTTGGTCTCAACTCCTTCAACAAGAGATTTAACACCAAGATTCTTTACCATATCTATGATCGATGTAACTATAACTGCAGTCTGAGGTTTATTTGAAAGAGTTCTCATAAATCTCATATCCACCTTGATTACATCGAAGTCGAAATCCTGAAGAGCATTGAGTGATGAGTATCCGCTTCCAAAGTCGTCCAGCCATACCTCGAAGCCAAATTTCTTTAATTCATCTATCTTTTTGATAAGATCTTCTCTATCATCAACAAGAGCACTTTCAGTGATCTCAATATGGATATTTTTAGTATTTACGTTATTTTCAGTTACAATTTTTTCAATATAGCCAACAATATCGGTTAACATAAAATCAAGTCTTGAAAGGTTTACTGATACAGGTACATCAACTCCGGCCTTTTGTTTCAAAACTGCCTGATCCTTACATACCTGGCCGATCATGAACTTATCTATCTTATGAATAAGCCTTGAATCCTCCAGAACAGGAATAAATTCACCCGGCGAAAGGAATCCGTATACAGGATCGATCCATCTTGCCAGAGCCTCCATTTCTATAAGTCTTCCGGTCTGAATATCCACAATAGGCTGATAATAAACCTTGAGATATCCTTTCTCAGCAGCCTCATCCACATGGGCTATGACATACTGCTCCAGCTTATTATGATTCTCGAGATTTGCATCATAGTAAACATACTGCTTCTCGAAATTATGCTTAATGCTGTCGCAGGCAAGCTTAGCTTTATCCGATGCAACGCCGATATCATCCCCCTCTTCGTATATATAGATACCGGCCTTTATGGACATATCTATATTGCTGTAAAGAGGCTTTATCCTGCTGAATATGGTATCCAGTTTCTCCTCAATTTCGGTCTTATATGCAAGTACCACGAAATGATCCTCGGCAAACCTGGAAATAAGTCTGTCGGTAAATTCTTCCTTCAGGATATCAGCTATATCCTTCAAAAACTTATCGCCCTTTCTAAAACCATAGGTCTCATTGTAGCTCTTGAAGTTAATGATATTGAAATAAAGGAAGCAAGGCTTTTCTTCTCTTGGAATGATATTCTGCAAAACCTCGTCAGCTCTGATTCTGAAGAACTGCATATTAGGAAGACCGGTAAGCTCATCCAGGCTTCGACGATTGATATTTTTGCCAACCTCTGCCAGAATATCTGTCTTTCTCTTCTCACTGCTGTCATAAGCATATCCGCTTATAACGCCCTTGGATTCATCATTCTTAGCCTCCAGAAGTCTTACATCAGCATGCCTTATCATCTCAGAAACTTCATCACCGGAAGATGATTTGCCATATACATAACCGATACTGCAGGAAGGATGAATTCTCATCTTTCGAATGGTTATATCACTGAAATCCTTTCTCAGCTTTTCCAGCTTCTCCAGGAATTCCTTCTCACTTTTTCCCTCACTGATGATCAGTATCTCATCACTTTCATATCTGTAGCATACGGACTCACCGAAAAGATTCTTGCTAAGGTCACCCAGATATTTGACCATTTCCTCTCCCAGTTCATGACCGTAAATGTCATTGAAGAATCTGAAATAGTCAATATCTACTATAGCCACGAAAACATCAACGTTCGCATAGGAATCCATATCAACCTTAAGAGCATATCTATTTTTAAGGCCGGACATTTCATCATTCATGGCATGATAATTTGACTTCATGTAATTCTCGATATTGTCATATCTTTCTGCAAGAACGAAAAGATTTACAAATATGGAGCCCATCAGAAAGCTTAGGGCATGTACCAGATCTACCTTGAAAATCTCAGGATCCTTATACATAAATCCAAGTACTATATAAATCGTCATCATGGAAAGTATATATAAAAGATGACGCACCGGATTATCCAGAATGAATGGTGGAAGACATATGAGCAACAGGAAAAATGTGATGGTCACCGAATTCGGATCCCACAGGGTACCCATAAGGATTCCAAATATCATTACCGGAATCTGAACTACATAAAGGAACAACAATGAATTCTTGACCCCGGCACGTAACACAAATCCCCTGATAACCGCAGCAAAAACAAAGTAAAACAGAAGAACACCGCTCTGGGCAAAACCCCTTGTCTTGACTATAAATGTGTTGGAAAGCATATTTACTGTCGCAACAATAAGACCTACAAAAATGAAGGTTTCGCTGGCTATAACATTTCTCTTATCTACTTCTTTTTTATATTCGTAATATCTTTTAGGAGTAAGTCTTCTCAAAAAATTCATTTAGCACCTTTTCCTACTGATCACTCAGCATGTCTTTTCTTAATGCCTCCAGCTTTGTTTCAGCATCAGCTTTATCGGAGCCCTTAACTCCAAAATAGAATTTGATCTTTGGTTCTGTACCTGAAGGACGAACACAGCACCACGCATTATCCTCAAGCTCATAGTAGAGAACATTTGATGATGGAAGACCTGTAGATGTCTTCTCTCCTGTTACAAGATCAACTCTCTCGTCAGCCTTGTAATCACGTGTAGCAAGTACCTTTAAACCGCCCAGCTCCTTAGGAGGATTGGTACGGAAGTTCTGCATCTTGCTCTGAATCTGGGCCGCACCCTCGATACCCTTAAGTTCAAGAGTTGCAAGTCCCTCCTTGTAATATCCGTACTTCTCATAAAGATCCTGCATTGCATCGCAGAGTGTCTTACCCTGCTTTTTGTAGAATGCAGCAACCTCGCAAAGCATCATAACTGCAACTATGGAATCCTTATCTCTTGCATATGTACCTGTGAGACATCCGTAGGACTCCTCAAGACCAAACACGTAATTGTTGCAGCCTGTCTCATTAAATATCTTGATCTGCTCACCGATATATTTAAATCCTGTAAGAACTTCAACAAGGCGGGCATTGTAATTTGCAGCGATTGCCTTTGACATATCTGTTGTTACTATGGTTGTAACAAGAGCAGGATTCTCAGGAAGGGTTCCTGTTGCTGTTCTCTCAGCAAATATGTATTCTGCTATAAGCATTCCGGACATATTTCCGGTAAAGCTCATGTATTCTCCGGTCTTTGTATCCTTAGCATAAACACCAAGTCTGTCTGCATCCGGATCTGTTGCCAGAACTATGTCTGCGTCAACTTCCTTTGCAAGCTTAAGAGCAAGCTCCCATGCCTTTGGATCCTCTGGGTTTGGATAAGACACTGTAGGGAATGAACCATCAGGAATCTTCTGCTGTGGCTCAACATAAACCTGTGTAAATCCAAGCTCACGAAGGACTCTTCTTACATTAACATTTCCTGTACCATGAAGAGGTGTATAAACAATCTTTATATCCTTTGCCATGTCAGGAATGATCTCAGGATGGATACTCTGTGCCTTAACCTGAGCAACATATTTGTCATCAAAATCAGTTCCTATAACCTTGAAAAGGCCTTCAGCTCTTGCATCATCCTCGTCCATGCTCTTAACATTTGCGAAGTCGGTAACCTTGGCTACCTCATCCATGATTCCTGTATCATGAGGAGGTGTAACCTGAGCTCCGTCCTCCCAGTAAACCTTGTAACCATTGTACTCTCTTGGATTATGGCTGGCTGTTACTACAATACCTGCGATACATCCAAACTCGCGTACTGCATATGAAAGTTCAGGAGTAGGTCTGAGAGATTCAAAAAGATATGTCTTGATACCATTTGCATTGAGGCAGAGAGCTGCAGCTCTTGCAAACTCAGGAGACATTATTCTTGAATCATGTGCAATGGCAACACCCTTTTCCTGACCATTATGAGCCACTATATAATTTGCCAGTCCCTGTGTAGCCTGACGTACAGTGTAAATATTCATACGATTTGTACCTGCACCTCTGACTCCTCTGAGACCACCGGTTCCAAATTCAAGACTTCTGTAAAATCTATCCTCTATTTCCTTTTCGTCATCTTTAATACTTCTTAATTCTTCAGTAGTTTCCTCATCAAAATATGGATCATTTAACCATTTTTCATACGTTTCCATAAAATTACTCATTTACTTTCGCCCTCCCTTATCGTAAATATCTCATAGGTACTGATATTATAACATTTTTTGCATAGTTTTGGCTATAAAAAAATAGTCATAATGTATTGAATTTATTCCATTTTCTGTGTTATCATTAACCCCTGACAAGTACTATAAATATTAGATTTTAAAATGGAGAAAAATATGAAGAAAATCATACTGACCGGCGGTGGTACAGCCGGACATGTAACACCTAATATCGCAATGATTCCAAAGCTTAAGGAAATGGGATATGACATCAGCTATATCGGCACCCATAATGGAATAGAAAAGCAACTTATAAAGGAGATTGGAATTCCTTACTACGGAATTTCTTCCGGAAAGTTCAGAAGATATTTTGATCTGAAGAATTTTACCGATCCTTTCAGAGTACTGAAGGGCGGGGAGGATGCCAGAAAGGTTCTGGAAAAAGTAAAGCCTGATATAATATTTTCCAAGGGCGGGTTCGTAACAGTTCCGGTAATCCTGGCAGCACACCACAAGAAAATCCCCATTGTTATCCACGAGTCTGATATGTCACCTGGTCTTGCAAATAAGATAGCTCTTCCCAGAGCCACTAAGATATGCTGCAACTTCCCGGAAACAAAGGCACTTTTTGATGATAAGGCCATCGTAACAGGAACTCCTATCAGACAGGAGCTTTTCTCCGGAAATGCAGATAAAGCTTTTAAATTCTGCGGTTTCACCGAAAAGAAGCCTACCATCCTTATCGTAGGCGGAAGCACCGGATCAGTGGTAATCAATGAAGCCATAAGGGCGTCCCTGGATGACCTGCTGAAAACCTATAACATAATCCATATCTGCGGAAAAGATAAGACAGATGACGCTTACGAAAACATCGCCGGATATAAGCAGCTGGCCTATGTAGGCGGCGAGCTTCCGGATCTGTTCAAGCTGGCAGATCTGGTTATCTCCCGTGCAGGTGCAAATGCCATCTGCGAGCTGCTGGCTCTCAGAAAGCCTAACATCCTGATACCGCTTTCACTGGCGGCCAGCCGAGGAGATCAGATACTCAACGCCAAATCCTTTAAAAAGAGTGGTTACAGCTATGTGATCGAGGAAGAAGAGCTTTCCAAAGATACACTGCTTAGCGCTGTAAATGAAGTTTATGAAAATAGAGATAAATACATCGATACCATGAATACCAGCAGCGAAGGTAATGCAATCGACACCATCACCTCTATCATTGATTCTTTGGTCTAGAGCGGAAAAACTAAAGAACAAAAATTAGGACGGTTCCTTTTAAAGGAACCGTCCTTTTTTTCTTACTTGTTATAGTTATCTATCTTACTTATTGTAGTTTGCGATGCAGTTAAGTGCTGCCTGATAATATGTATCCTTATCAGTGCTGTGATATGTTGTCTCGTTAACTGAAAGCTCAGCAGGTGTTGCTGCCTTTCCTGCAACTACTTCCTTATCACCGATGGTTATCTCACTACCCTTCTTTGTTATGTGGAATGTAAGACGAACATGAGCATTTGTGAAGGTAACCATACCTGTATCATTTGTTTCATTTTCCATGCTGACTGTAACCTTGTAACCATCAGCATATACATCATATGTACCGTTTCCGGCATCATCAACATCTATCTTCTTAATTGTCCAGGCATTACCATCCATGATAGAAACCTTGCTGTCAAATGTTACACCCTTGTTCTTAGGGATTGTAGCTCCCTTAAGAGCATCAACTATAGGTGCATAGTTACTATCAGTTTCATTTTGGATCCATGCTGTAAGAGGATTCTTTACACTTCCCGGAAGTACGAAATATACACCAACTATGATGGCGCATACTATAACTATACCCAGAACAATTCTACCTATTTTGTTTGCCATGATATATTTCTCCTTTTAAACACATAAAAATAATTATACTTAAAACAGCTCTCTTTCAAGCTGATAAATATAGCTTTCCATAAGCTGCATTCTTTTAGCAAATTCATTTCTTCCTGTGTCTGTCTTGCAACGACTGATCTTTGGCTTGTTCCTTCGATAACAATCCTTGATCCTGTAGTAAGCTCTCTTATAGCTTGCTTCATCTTCCATCGCAGTTGTCATGCAATCTACCATGATGCCAACGGCACCAACCTCGTCCAGCAGGACCGCATCCATGACTATTCTGCATTCCAATGATAAATCTTTTTCTATATCCTTATCTTCATTGATCATAATGATCTCGCCGACCTTTACGATCATCTCAGGATCCACACCAATGCTATCCAGATATTCAACAGCTATTTCCGCACTGACCTCATTACTTGGTCTGTCCTTCTCCCAGCCAATATCGTGAAGAAGCGCTGCCAGAACTATAACATCCAGGTCACCGCCAAGCTTAGCCTGGAGCCTTATAGCCCATCTGTAAATCCTCATGGTATGATCATACCTGTTTTTAAAAGGATATTTCTCAGGTCCATCATTATCAGAAGTTGTCTTCTTGACAAACTCAATTACCTCTGAGTAATCCATCCTTCGCTAACCCCTAACATTTATATAATATAGTTACATAGTCACTATCATAAATAACAACCTTAATAATAACACTTTTTAACAAAAAATGCTACTATTTTTATTAAATCCGCGCGGCTGACTTTGTAAAGTTTAAACGAACGTTACCTTAGCAGTTAACTCGCTCCAGGCTGCCTCGCGGCGCACAGGATAACCTACTTAGTGCTGCTTTGTTCCCAACCTGACACGGTTCATAGGGTCCTGTCGCGCAAGACCTGAATCTTCAACATCACTTACTAAGGGCAGACCTCGCTTAAACAGTCCGAGGTCAGTCATCACCCCTGCTGTAGCGGATTGCAGGTACAGGGCACCGCTAACTCCCCGGCTGCGCGGAAATTTTATAAACTTTTTTAAAATGGCAGTTTTTGCCAACAAGTACAAGTATACATAACTTTGTAATATGAGTCAAGAAAGAAAAAAAGCCCCCGCACAAAGGAACAAATCACTATTATATAAAAAAAAGGATCGTCATAGGCCCGGGCCTATGACGATACCTTCGCATTCTTATTAAGTCCACTCTTTTGGAGAAGTTTTTTAATTTTCGATACCTTTCCCGGTGTTGTTACCTTCGCTTTCTTTGCTGTATTCTTGAAAGCCTGGGCCCCCACCTTCTTCAAAGATGCTCCTTTGAAAACAATGGTCTTTAAATTCTTGCAGTTGAAGAATGCTTTCTTTCCGATCGTATTCACATATCTTCCAACGGTTACTTTTTTCAGCTTACTGTTCTTGCTGAATGCACTTGCGGAAATGGCTGTAACCTTATAAAGCTTTCCATTGATCTCTATAGCATCCGGTATTACCAGGGTTGCATTTTTCTTCAAAGCTGAACATATAGTAAGTGTTCCTGTACTTCCAGTTCCCGTTACCTGGTAACGGAAACCACCTATATTATATTTTCCACCCTTCCTAATGGTTCCTGAAAACTTTGCGCGTACTATTACGTCATCCTCGTCTTCATCATCTTCATCTTCGTCATCTTCATCATCTTCGTCCTCGTCATCATCCTCATCAATGGACGAGTTTCCTGCAGCTTCCCCGGTGACGATCTTCTCCGTTGTACCACCACCAATCTGTGTATCGGAACCCTGAGGTTGTCCACTGTCTCCGGAAACAGCCTGACCACCTCCGGTACCATCCGATGAAATATCAACCATCTCCACTCCCTGTCTGGTGAGAGTAGCCTGATACATTCCCTTTCCTGTCACCGAAACATCTATGCTTCCGATACTGGAACCCTCCTGTATCTTAAAAATTCCGTAGGATACTGTGTAGTCAATACCTCTGATAAGCGTCTTGCCGCCGTAGGTTACGGTTATATCTGCACTAACGATTCCATCATCATAGGTTGCGTTTGTTACTGTCAGCGAGCCCTGTGAAATATCATTTCTTGCATTGCCATTCTCAGCATAATATGTATCACTTGCGATATTATCGTATACATCCTCGGGTTTTAAATATGTCGTTTCATCTGATATATAATCAAGTCCAAGTGTGATATGATCATTATTCAGCTCATTGGAATTCTTGCCCAAAAGGAAGTAACGATAGTCCGTGCTCTCTGCATCCCAGGTAGAATCAATAAAATAGTATTTGCCATCAAGCAGAACCATGTTCCATGCATGATGCTCGTATTTTCCACTTTGGTTTTTTGAGGATCCCTTTATAATCCTGCAGTCAATATCCTGGGAATTGAGCATGTAATACATAAGTGATGCATAACCCTGACAAACTGCCGTTTTGTTTACCAGCGCCGCATAAGCACTCTGCTTAAGTCCATAAGCATCATTGTTAACATTTTCCCTGTCATAGGTAATGTTCTGAGCAATGTATGAATAGATTCTGCAGACCTTCTCATAATCCGTAAGTCCTGAGAGTTTCAACGAATTCATAGTCTTAGCAGCTTCATTTTTAAAACTCTGCTCCTGCTGGGCTGATGTGTAATATTCAAACCCATATCTCAGGTTTACATTATCAACCTCCATTTCATAACTATTACCGTCTACAGGCGTAAATACACAATGTGGACTGCTGGAAACTGTGAAGGTATCCTTGATACTGTTTATCAGATAATCTCCTTCATTTCCTTTGCCCGTATGCGCCGTTGCCTTCCGAAGTATCGGCCACCCTACATTAACTTCAGGGATGTTTTTGTCTATGATATCTGCAATAAGCCTGCTTACCTCATCATAATTCTCAGCATTATATGCGGAAAAGATCTCATCATACTTATCACTACTTATGATCACGCTCCTGCCGTTGAACTCATACTTTATCCTGATATCACTTTCCCTTGCCATAATCTGGCTTCTTACATATGCAGCCGCTTTATCCGCATCATCATAGGTATTTCCCTCCGCTCTGACTGTAAGGGAGAAGAAAAAGATATAAAAAAGCGCAAGAAGAAAAAAGACTACCTGCGCCACTTTAAACTTTATTCTGTTATCTGTTATTTCAATTCTCATAAGACTACCGCCTTTTCAAAAATCATAAAGATAACTTCGCCTATACATTTACTATTTTATCATTTATTTGAAGTGAAATCAAGAAAATATGACTTTTTTAAGGTGTTTTTTGAGAATTTCTTATAAAAAATTACTAAATATTTTTGTGCACTTTTACCCGTAACTCTTTAAAAAAGGTTTTTAGCATCTCTGAGCACTCTTCCTCCAGGACACCTCTCGTAACATCCACCTGATGATTGAACTGTTTGATATCCAGAAGGTTGATTATGGAGCCGGCGCAGCCTGCCTTAGGATTCATGCACCCCAGCACCACCCTGGGAATCCGGGCCTGAACTATGGCTCCGGCACACATCTGACAGGGTTCCAGAGTCACATACATTGTGCATTCCTCCAGCCGCCAGTCCCCTATATATTTGGATGCCTTCTTTATGGCCATGATCTCAGCATGGGCAAGACTCTGTTTGTCTTTGTTGCGTCGATTGTAGCCCCGGCCTATGACCTTGCCATCATAAACTATGATGCAGCCGATGGGAACATCCCCGTTGTCGGCTGCCTTTTTCGCCAGCTTTATGGCCTGGCGCATATATTTTTCATCTTCTGTCATGTTATTTCCTCACACTAGGGCATCAGCCAGTCTGGCGAATTCTTCAAGAGACAATGCCTCTCCCCTGACTCTGGTATCCAGTCCGATCTGGGTTATGGCCTTCTCCACCTCTTCTCTGGAATAGGACAGACCTTCGAAGTTTTTAACTGCATTTGCAAGAGTTTTTCTTCTCTGATTAAAGGCCGCTCTGATAAGCTTGAACATCAGCTTTTCATCCTTCACTTCCACTGACGGCTTCTCAAGACGTGTCAGTCTTATAACCGCAGAACCCACATTAGGCCTTGGCATGAAACAGTTAGGTGGAACATTTGCGGCAAGATAAGGCTCAGCATAGTACTGAACTGCAAGGGACAGTGCTCCGTAGTCCTTACTTCCGGGAGACGCCTTCATTCTGTCCGCCACTTCCTTCTGTATCATTACGGTAATGGAATCTGCCGGCACTCCACTTTCAAGAAGACTCATTATGATAGGAGTGGTAATGTAATAGGGAAGATTTGCCACTATCTTGAACCTTCTGCCTTCAAAAAGTGCAGGAATATCCTGCTTCAGAATATCTCCATGAACGATTCTTACATTGTCATAGCCTGCCAGTGTTTTTTCAAGTATGGGAATCAGCTTGTCATCTATTTCAACGGCTGTAACATTTCCGGCAGCCTCAGCCAGGTACTGGGTAAGGGTTCCGATTCCCGGACCTATTTCCAAAACCTCGGTGTCCTTATTTATTTCCGCAGCCGCAACTATCTTATCTATCACGTGGGAATCGATCAGAAAATTCTGACCAAACTGTTTTCTGAATGTGAAATTATTTTCCTGAATAACCCGGGCTGTCACCTTGGGATTACTCAGCATTTGTTCTCTATCCATATTATTTCATCCTCGGCGCCTGAATTTGTGAACCGCAGTATTCGCAGTTACCCGCGGAATTTGCTCTAATTCTGGTAGATGCTCCACAGCGTGGACATACCATCTGCATGAAGCCTGCTGCGCCCTGATCTCCTACCTGGGCATTATTTATTATAACTCTGGGATTTTTCCCCTGCTGAAGTGTGCAGTTTATAAAGATACCCTTTCTGAAAAGCTTTTCCAGCTCAATGAATATATCGAAATATCTCTTATTAATGGACTTTTCCAGCTCCATGGCGGTAATGATACCATTCTGATCCTCTGCAAAAATCCGGCTGTACTTTCTGGCCTTGATTACCGTATCACAGTTTCTGGAGCCACACCATAACAGATAAAATCCCGGCACCATCAATGCGATAACAGGGGCGATGAAATCTGTCGCAAGACGTCCTGTGGCAATAGCCACAAAATCCATGAAATAAAATGCATTCATAAGACATCCGATGACAATCTGAGCATATCCCTTGACCTGAATTCTGCCTGACACCTTTGGATTTATATATGATCTTTCCATCATTTATCTCGCACCTCTCTGATCAACAACTCCGGAAACCGGCGCCTGACATGCTATACATTTACCCATGCTTCCGGCACGGACACGATTTAAGGTTCCACAGTTAGGACATTTTATCACCACGAAGCCCACACCGTTATTTACATTTGGGTTCATTCCATTTTGATTCATTGGCTGGATTGCATCAAAGATTATGACTGCAGGTTCTCCCCTGGTCTCGAATGCACAGTTGATGAAATACTTTCTGATAAACAGGGTTCTCACCTCATTAAATATCCTGGCAGGCGGCTGTTTCAGAAGGGTTGTCATTTCACCGATGGTAACAAAGCCGTCCTCATCACTTCCGAAAATGGTCTCATATCTTCTGGCAGCGTCGCAAAGCCTTCCGACTCTCAGCCCCGCCCAGAATATAATGATATCGATTATCAAAAAGAAGGATGTGAAGCATATACCGAAGGTAGAACGATCCTTTACAATGGTCAGAGTAAGTCCGAACAGATTGAAGTCTCCGAATACAACGGCTATTATAAGCAGGATTTTTCTAATAGTCTCCTGGGATGCTATCTTTTTTTCATTTAAATATCTGATATTCATAAATATAATCCTTTCGGGTTACCTAGGTATCTTATAAAGCTCCAGCGCATTCTCGTAGCACCTCTGGGCCACATCTGAAGGGGACATGGATTTAAGCCTTGCTATCTCATTTATAACAAGAGGCAGAAATCTGGAATCATTTCTCTCTCCTCTATGGGGCGAAGGTGCAAGATATGGGCAGTCGGTTTCAAGAACTATTTTCTCAATTGGAATTGCCTGAACAGCCCTCTTCAGCTTCTTGGAATTCTTGAAGGTAACCACGCCGCCGATTCCAAAATAAAATCCCATTTTCAGAAATTCTCTGGACATTTCTTCAGAGTAAGAATAGCAATGAATTACTCCGCCTATATCCTCGGCATGTGCCTTCTTCATAAGCTCTACAGTATCCTGAGCTGCGTCTCTGCTGTGGATTACCAGAGGCAGTCCCAGTTCTCCCGCCAGCTCCATCTGTCTCGTGAACCATTTATGCTGAAGCTCCTTTGCCGGTTCATCATAGTAGTAGTCCAGGCCTATCTCGCCTATGGCCACCACCTTATCACAGCTTGCGGCCAGAGCCCTCAGCTCTTCTATATCATTTTCCGTCATTTCATCCACATGATGAGGGATCACTCCGATGGAGGCATACATAAAATCATACTTCTGGGCAAATTCCACGGACATCCGGGATGTCTCCATGGTGCATCCGATATTTGTGATATTTGATACATGAAATACATCATCAGAGAGTTGGTTCTCTTTATCAGATTTATCATCTTGATCAGATTTCGAAAGCCGGATATCTTCGAGTATCCTCCCTGCAAGAAGGGCTTCTCTATCCTCATCAAATCTGTCATCATCATAATGTGCGTGTGTATCAAAAATCTTCATCCTGATTTCCTTTTTATCTACATTGTTTTTCGCAACTTAATATTAATCTAAGGTCGCAGTTGCCTTTTTGAAGTCCGTAAAATATGTCATATTGGCAACTCTTGCTGAGTTCTTGTTTATGGTAAGAACAAGGCAGTCGTTATTCTTCTTGTTGTAATAATAATATGTATCCGAGCTTCCGCCTGTCAGATCACCACTGAACACAAATGCATCGTCATATTGGTATGTCATATTCTTCAGCGCCGTCTTCTCGGCATCATTGATACCAACTCCAAAGAATCTGTATTTACGGGAATTGGAATTCACTCCGATCTGCTCGTCCTTATAATAAACCAGATGGAGTTCCTTACCGGATCTGACTGTTATCTCCCCGGCACAGAAATGAGATATGGATTTTACTCTTGCCGGATTATCCTCAAATGTTATCTTAAGATCTTTTGATATTTCATCTTCAGACTTGGTCAGCTCGTCGGTAATATCTTTTCCACCGGAGCCTGTCATGTAAGAGACTCCTTTATACACGAAAAAGCATAGAACTGCAACAAGAATAATTCCTATTATCTTATAGATAATGGAACGCCTCTGGGCTCCGGAAACAGCACCTGAGCCGCCTGAATTAATAACAGGCGGCGCAGTATATGCAGGAAGATCATTTATCTTATCAATATCAACGGTTCCGTCACCGATACCTCCCCGGAATTTGCTTTCCTGCTCATCCTCGAAATCAGAGAAGGAATCCGGTTTTTGATCTAATGTTTCCTGAGCTTCATTTGTATCATCATTTTTTAATTTTATAGCCATTTAAATTTTATACCTTTTTTATCACTTATATTTATTATTTATGTTTATTACTTATACTGGAAGATTACATGTTCACTGGAAATGATTCCCGGTGTATATTCAAACTGAATATTTGAAGCATCATTCGGAACCTCAAATGTAATCATACCATTTCCATTTCTGCCGGCTGACAGATCCAGTGAGAATGAACTTTCATCACCGATATATTTCTGTTCCATCTGCTCATTATCTGCATAGCATTTGAAATCATAATATGCCACAAGTGTATCGGAATCAGAATCATTTGCAACCTCGAACTTTGCATAAACGAGCTTATATCCGTCAGCAGGTGCCTGATAGCTCTCGTAATCTGTGTATTCTCCACACTCCACATATTTTATCTTTACACCATCTTTTTCATATGTCTCTCCGGCATTTACAACCTGGCTGTCGTCTCCCGATGTAAGCTCTTCCATCTTTACATCAGCTACCACAGGGCTTCCGTCACCCTGTCCCACAAATACAACCTTCTTGTCACTGAATATATTAGGTGTATATTCGATTTCAAAATCTTCCATCTTGCAGTCTGCAGGAATTTCATATGCAATAGTACCTGAACCCCAGCGTCCCTTAGGAAGAGATAATGAAAGCTCAGTATTCATTCCATAATATGCATTTGCCTGGGTTCCATTAGCATATCCGTCGAAATCTGTGTATGAAAGATATGCATCGCTGTCTCCGTTGTTCACTGCATAGAATACTGCATAAACAATCTTATTACCCTCAGCAGGAGCAGCATAATCTTCATAATCCTTATATTCTCCAAATTCTGCAAATGTTATGGAGAAGCCTGATAATGTATATGTTTTTCCTACTTCAAGCTTTCCGTCTACTACTGTATCTTCAGGAACTGAACTATCAGGTACCACTCCATAATTTTTTTCGTCCTCATCTGATGAATGAGCAGTTGTAGATTCTGTCGTCGCACCGTGAGTAGCAGCATACTTTTCTTCGTTAATAATTCTTTCTACTTCAGCTTTGAAGAACACTATCACCACCAGTGAACCAAGCATCCATAAGACACTGATAACAATTGCTATTACAGAAAATATCTTCTTCTTACCATCTCTTTTACAAACATCAACGATACCAAGGATCAGACCTATGAATGCTGTACAGCCAAAAAGTGAAAGGATAAATGCTGCAATACCCATACCTGAATTGCTGCTGTCAGTGGGAGTAACATTATACTGTGGATTGTAATTTACATTCTGCGCAGTGGAATTGCCATTTATGTTCTGACCGTAGAAATTTGTATTTGTATTCTGACCGTAGGCGTTGGCATTTGCATTCGGGTTGTATGGATCAGCTCCTGCATAAAAGCTTCCATTTTGTGCATTGGCATCATAGCTTCCATAAGTGTACTGCTGATCAGGATTTGAAGTATCCTGATATCTCAGACCGCTTCCCTGATTATCTGTGAAATTATTCTCGTCCATATCTATCCCCCCCTTTATATTTTTGTGTTCTTTCTTCTCACAATGACTCAAAAAGCACTCTTAAGTCCACATCGAATACCGGCTTATTCTTAAGCAAGCTTAAATAAGCCTCCTATTCGATGTTCTACTGCTGCAAAGCAGCACTGAATCGTGTTTTTTGAGTCATCTGCTTCGCAGATTATATGAGATAATACAGCCAAACGAGACTGCAAGCAGTCCTTTTGTTGTATTATCTCATATATTGTGAGCAGAGACATCTTATTAGCAGATTCTAGGTAGGAGCTCCCCTGATGGCTGAGGCAGCATGGTCTTGGCTCCAATCTCTGTTGTCACTACAACCTTACCGCTGTTCTCAGAAGTTACTTCTCCTATGATTGCTGCATTTTCAGTATATTTGTTTTTACGAAGAGTTTCAACCAGAGTTTCGGCTTTATCCTTAGGAGCAACTACAACCATGGTTCCTTCGTTGGCAAGATAAAGCGGATCAAGTCCCAGCATTCCACATACACCCTTTACAGCAGGATCAACCGGTATGTCCTTTCCGTTAAGGCTGATTCCCACGCCACTTTCAGCAGCTATCTCGTAAAGCACTGTTCCGACTCCGCCTCTTGTTGCATCTCTGATAACATGTATATCTTTCGTGGTATTCATCATGGCTTCCACCGCTCCCCAGAGTGGTGCGCAGTCGCTCTTGATGTCCGCCTCTATTCCCAGGTTTTCACGAGCCAGAAGAATGGTGCATCCATGTCTTCCCACATCTCCTGTTACGATAATGGCATCACCCGGTTTTGCAAATGCTCCGGATGTGGAAAAATCATCCTGCAGCTTTCCGATACCGGTGGTTGTGATAAATATCTTATCCACCTGTCCCTTGCCTGCCACCTTGGTATCTCCGGCAACTATCTTAACTCCTGCTTCTGCCGCGGTCTTTTCCATGTATGTCGCAATCTCCTCCAGCTTATCCAGAGGAAATCCCTCCTCAATGATAAATGAGCAGGTAAGATAAAGAGGCTTTGCCCCCATACAGGCCAGATCATTTACAGTTCCGCAAATGCTGAGCTTTCCTATATTTCCACCATTAAACTCAAATGGTGAAACTATAAAACCATCTGTTGACATGGCTATTCTTCCGTCTCCAACGCTGAGCACTGCCGCATCATCCGCCGTAAACTGAGGATTAGCAAAATGCTCTTTAAATACTTTCTCTATAAGTTCTGAGGTCTGACGGCCTCCTGCTCCGTGAGCCAGTGTAACTACTTTGTCTGTCATTTTTTTATCTCCTATATCTGTGAATAGCTGTAATATGCTGCGCAGGCTCCTTCATCGGAAACCATGCAGGCTCCTATGGGATGCTCCGGTGTACAAACCTTTCCGAACACCTTACATTCATTTGGCTTGATCTTGCCCTGAAGAACATCACCGCATCGACAGGCCGGATTTGGCTTACCCTTTATCTCCGGAATTTCAAGCTTGATCCTCGAATCATATGCTCTGTACTCTTCCTTCAGTCTGCTGCCGGACATTGGTATCACGCCCAGTCCTCTCCATTCGCTGTCGCAGGGTTCCATGACCTCATTCATAAGAGCGATGGCCGCCTTGTTACCCTCCGGCTTAACCACACGGGTATAGCAGTTAACAAAAAATGGCTCACCCTTTTTCACATTTTCAACTATTACCGCAAGGGCTGTAAGCAGCTCGCTGGCTGTAAATCCGGTTATTACTCCGGATACGCCGTCATGCTCCAGCATATATCTGCAGTCCTTCTCTCCTGTGATAGCATGAACATGTCCCGGATAGAGAAATGCATCAGCCGACAGCTTCAATGCCTGATAAGCATTTGGCATAGTTTTATTTGCAGTCAGGATGGAGAAATTCTTTATGCCCTCCTCCTTAGCCTTCTTTACTGCAACGCAGGCAGATGGTGTGGTGGTCTCAAATCCTACCGCCAGAAATACCACTTCCCTGTCGGGATTTTCCTTTGCCACATCCAGGGAATCCAGAGGCGAATAAACTATCCTTATATCCGCTCCCTCAGTTCTTGCACCTGCAAGACTCTTCTCTGTTCCCGGAACTCTTATAAGATCTCCGAAGGTACAGATGATACAGTTCTTTTCCAATGCAAGAAAAACAGCTTCATCAATATACCCTATAGGTGTTACGCACACCGGACATCCCGGCCCGGAAATGAGCTCTATATTTTCAGGCAGAACATTTCTGATTCCCAGCCTGAAGATTTCATGAGTCTGTGTACCACAGACCTCCATAATTCTGATTTTGGGACCATCGTAGCTCTTGATGGTAGCGATGGCTTTTTCTATTATTTCATTCATTGAAGTTTTCCTTTTTTATGTTTTAAGTTAATTTATACCTGAAGTGAATTCATTATCTCAGCTGACTCACTCTCGTCATCCTCGGTAATCTTAGCAATTGCCATACCTGCATGAACCATTACATAGTCTCCCGGCTCCAGATCATCCAGCAGCTCTGCTGAAACCTCTCTGGTAGCACCGGATGCATCGATGACTGCCATACCATTTTTAAGTCCTACTACTTTTCCTGATAAACCTACACACATATGTATTTCCTCCATTTTCATGTAATATTTTTATATGCCAACCCGGCCAGTGCCTGTCCTACGCATATTCCACCATCGTTTGGTGGAATCAGGCTATGCCTCAGCACATGTATATTTTCTCTCTTCAGCAAATCCTCCACCAGCTCCAGAAGCAGTGTATTCTGAAATACTCCACCGGAAAGAGCCGCTGTTCTGATTCCTGTTTTCTCACAAAGTCTTAATATAGTTTCACTGATAATCTGAGCCAGCTTCAGGTGAAATGTCATTGCCAGTTTTTCAGATGACTCTCCCCTCAGCTTCTCATTTGCTATATATTTCACAAGGGAATTCGTGCCAAAGCTTGTGGCTGAATCCATCTCCTGATAAGCCTTCAATGCTTCTCCCGGATTTCCGGAGTACTTTTCTTTCAGATACCTTTCAGCTGCAAACATCAGGGATGTGGCAGCCTCACCTTCAAAGGTGGAGCTTCTTCTGATTCCCAGAACTGCACTTACGGCATCAAACAGCCTGCCGGCACTAGTTGACATAATACTGTTAACTCCGGTCTTTGCCATGTTTGATAATATGACGTATTCCATTTCCGAGCAGAGGCCCAGTCCCTGGATTATATCCTCCTTATTAAATGAACTTCCTTCCTTTCCCAGATTATTACCGGTACTATTTCCAGCTTTGTTTCCAACTTTGTCTCCCGCAAAATCCCCAAGTATTGATGCGGCTATTCTCCAGCCTTCCTTCGAGGAAAGGTCGCCTCCGCACTGCATAAATGGATCAATATGTTCCAGTCTTTCAAATCCATAGGGGCTGCATTTCAGAAACTCTCCGCCCCAGATGGTGCCGTCGGTTCCGTAGCCGGTACCGTCAAAGGACACTCCTATCACCTCGTCCAGATAATCATTTTCTGCCATGCAGGAAAGAATGTGGGCGTAGTGATGCTGGATTTTCAGAACCGGAAGCCCCAGCCCTTCAGCAACTTCAGTAGTATTATACTTCGGATGCAGGTCACATACAACCAAAGATGGCTCAGCCTCCAGAAGGGTCTCCATCCTGGTTATGGATTCCTCCAGCGCGTTTACTGTACGGATATCCTCCATATCCCCCACGTATGCGGAAGGATAAATGAGACTGTCCTTAGCTATGGCAAATGTATTCTTCAGCTCCCCTCCTACAGCCAGGACGCAGCCCTTATAATCCCGCTTATTTCCCGCTTCGGTGTCAGTATCGATCATTACAGGCAGGGGCGCAAAGCCTCTGGAACGACGGATCATATAAGGCTCACCCTTATAGAAATCCATTACCGAATCATCTGCCCTGGTGCGTATCATTCTGTTATTCGAAAGGATGTAATCCGTAAAACCGGAAATCTCATTTAGCGCGTCCTCATCTGTTCTGCAGATGGGAGCTCCCGACGCATTTGCGCTGGTCATAACCAGGCAGTCCGAAACTTCGTATTCATCAGTATAATCAAATATCAGCATGTGAAGCGGTGTATAAGGAAGCATGACACCCACCTTGGGATTATCCGGCGCAACCGAATCGGCCAGGGTAGTCTGATGCCCCTCCTCTGTCTTTTTTCCCAGGAAGTTTCTTTTTTCCAGAAGAATAATGGGCTTCTGATAGCCTGTGAGATAATCTGTTATCTCGCTATCTGCACCAGACTCATTTCCAGATTGTTCCACAGATATGATACATTCCCGTTTCACGGTATCCATATCCTTCATCATTACCGCAAATGGTTTCATAGGGCGGTTTTTCAGCATCCTCAGTCTTGCGACGGCTTCTTCATTTTTTTTTTTTCTGGCAAGATGGAAGCCTCCGATTCCCTTTATCGCCACAATCTTCCCCTCGGTCAGGGCACGCCTTGCAGCTGTTATAGCCTCATGACCGGTGAGTTCATACTTCTCATTTGATATGCTTCCCCCGGTGTTTGCTTTCGCTTCCGTCTCCAATGTCCCCTCAGGACTTATCAGATAAACCTCCGGGCCGCAGTCATTGCAGCAGACCGGCTGGGCATCGTAGCGCCTGGTTTCGGCATGGGTATATTCATATTCGCACTGAGGACACATTTTGAATTCCTTCATGCTGGTCCTTTCCCTGTCATAGGGCATGGCCTCAAGGATCGTCAGCCTTGGTCCACAGTTGGTGCAGTTTATGAAGGGATGCATGTACCTTCTGTTCTTCGGATCATAAAGTTCCTTCTTACATTTCTCGCAAATGGCAATGTCCGGTGAAACGAAGATGTCTCCCACATCCTTTTCACTTTCGATTATCTCGAAGGAATCAAACTCTCTTTTTTCATCCTCTGCCACATCAATCTTCAGAATATTGGATCTCACAGGAGGATTATGCTTTATCTCATCCACAAAATGTCCCAGACTTTCTTTATCTCCGGCAGCAAATATTTCCACGTAGGAGCCCTTGTTTGCAACACTGCCCTTTATGTCAAATCTGTCTGCCGTTCTGCTGATAAATGGTCTGAAGCCCACTCCCTGCACGATTCCATAAACACGGATTATTAAGTTGTCAGTGTGTTTATTATCCATATTAATTAACTCCGGAAACAGCTCCGTGATCAAATGTTATATATTTTCCTTTAAAATCTCTGAGAGCTCTTTTAAACATGGCATCTCCGATTACGGTATCAAAACCTTCCTGCAAAACGTAGTCGATAAACTCGTCCTCCCTTTCAAAATGAAGGTCTCCTTCTTCCTTCAGCTCATCATCCATCAGGAAGAAGCTGCCGCAGATGATCTGCAGGTCCGGATCAGACTGTCTGAGTTTCCTTCTGATTTCATTTGCAGCAACCTGCTGGTGAATGATCAGAACCTTATCAAAAGATTTTTCCTTATCCGGGGATTGCTCTATACAAGAAAATTCCTCTGCTATCCTGTCAGCGTCCTCTGGAAAAGGATATTCTGTCTCGTAAGGTATGCCATATTCTTTTTCAAGAAATCTTGCAAGGGGCAGGGCCGCCGGTGCCACCACCACATTCTTATCCACTTCACCGGCATGAGCCACTGCATCAAGACCGTCACCCATTCCATAGCAATATACTTTTTCGTATCCCTTTGCCTTGTAATGTGATTCCAGTTCGTCCTTTACAGTCAGCCTTCCCACATCCATGGGGATGAGTCCCAGGATACCTACAGCGGGCGCGGATTCTATATCTGAAACTTTCTTTACAGATTCTTCTGCAGCTTCCTTTGCCTGCAAACCAAGGATCTTCTTGAACAGGTTTAAGTACGCTTCTCCGGCGCCTTCATCATAAAGTCTTGTTCCGGTACATTCTACTGCCAGCACAGGCATATCACATTTCTTTTCAGCCATCCTTACCAGCGCCCTGTAATCGGTGGCTATAACCGCAGGAACCGGTGTTCCGATTATGGCAGCAAATTTTCCGCCTATCTGGTCAGCAGCAAGACGAAGCTTCTCCACCAGCCTGTCATCTCTTCCGAGGATGGCATCCATATCTCTGAGCCCGGCACTGAATACCGCACTCTTACTTTCAAACCATCTTGGTTCATCAAAACCACATATATTTCCTGTACATCCACCTGCATCGCAGATTACGATGATTCCGCCGTAGGTATAAAGGGCAGACACCGCTCCCGACTGATCCGGCGCAAAGGGGGACAGGTATTTTAAAAGACCTTTCATTTTTATTCCTCCAACTGATTTCTATCAGTTATCCAAACTCATTTTTTCACCTATAGCTCTGAAAAGCTTCACCACTCCATTATATCCAAATGGTTTATTCTCTTCGTTAAATGCTATATTGGCTGCTGCGGGATGATAGAAGGCCGCATCCTTTCCGATGCTCAGATCTGCATCTCCCTCGCCCACCGCATAGTTCAGCATGGTAGGTGAAAGGTTCGAATAAATCCTTGTTTCCGGACTCACCTCAGCCAGCCTTCGGATGTAAATGAAATTGGAATCTGTTACGGTTCCATATATTTCGCTGACCTTGTGGCCGTATCTAATAAGGGAAAGAGACAACTCGAAGGGATCTGCGTTCAGCCATTCTCCCACCGCAAATGTAAGACTGCCATGCTTATCCATAACATTTTGGACAGCTGACTCAGCTGCGGCCTTATACTCCGAGTCATCTATCACCGTCCCTATGGACTGACCGAAAAGCTCATACTGATGATGTATCTTATCTATCTGATATGTTCTGGACAGTTCAATGGATGGGATATCCAGACGCTTTCTGATTTCCTCCGCCGCAAGTCGCGACTCCGGATTTGTGATTATATTGAAATTGGCCTCGGCCATTGTCAGATACTCATCAAAATCCTTACAGCGGGAAATCTCATTTATCTTCGTAACTCCTGCTTTTTTAAGAATGGCATATAGCTCATTATCCGAATCCAGAGGTGCAAATTCTCCCAATATATTTACAGTCCGGGGATTTTTCTTCCTTGGCTCCAGAAGCGCATAAACTGTTTTTCTGACTGCCACCATAGGGGGAATCCTGCCCTCTCTTGTAAGGGCATACATATAGCAGGGCAGCACCGGAACTCCGGCGTAGTCTGTGGCCTTTCTGCACACCCTCTCCATGTCGGTGCCCAGGAGGGCGTCCACACAGGTGATGCATATCATTACGCAGGAAGGCTTCTTTTCAAGGCTGTCCACCACTTCCTTCACTGCCTTTGAGATTTTATTTAGATGGCGGCCGGTTACGATATCCGTGTCATCCTGGAGGAGATAGAAAAATCTGTCTCCCAGTCCGTCCGGCGCACTCTGAAGCTGGGTATTTCTTCCGCAGCAGCCCGGTGCCACCAGGAGCATCACCGAGCCCGGAACTGCAAGACCTGCTCTCTTAACTCCGAAGCCCTGAGCTCCCGGGGAGTTAAAGGAAAGGGTAGCAGGTGAGCTGTAGATCAGATGCTTCGCAGACAAAAGATCCTCCGGAACATTGTCCCTGCCTCTCTGGGCCAGCTCCCCGGCAGTGATATAGTATACTTCATTTTTGTTTTTCATATTATCGTTCATATTTTTTCTTCTTTTTCTAATTAAAACTTATCCCAACAGCTTCCTTGCAAGGTCGATGTAAACCTGGCTTACAGGAAGATCCGGGTCGCCTTCGATAACGGTCTTGCCCATATCCTCATATCTGTTGATATCATTGCTCCGGGGGATGTCGGCTATAATCTCAAGTCCTCTCTCCTTCGCAAATGCGTCAACCTTTTCATATTCATTTTCAACATTTCTTCTGTTCAGAACTATTCCCTTTACCTTGGCATAGCCTCTGTCCTCGAAGTTATTTACAGCCGTGTTAATGTTATTTGCGGCATAAAGAGCCATCTTTTCACCAGAGGTTACAATGAGAATATGCTCTGCATAACCCTCTCTGATGGGGGCAGCAAAACCACCACAGACCACATCACCTAGAACATCATAAAGCACCACATCGGGACTATATGTTTCAAAAAGCTCCAGTTCTTCCAGCAGACTGAAGGTGGTAATGATTCCTCTTCCGGCGCATCCAAGCCCCGGTGTAGGACCACCGGTTTCGATACATATCACTCCACCGAAGCCTTCTTTTACAATCTGTTCTATTTTGTCCGGCTCCTCGTCATTTTCTCTAATATAATCCATAACCGGCTGGACAGGTTTTCCTCCCAGAAGGTTCATGGTTGAATCTGCCTTAGGATCACATCCAATCTGGATTACCTTTTTACCCAAGGTTGAAAATGCTGCTGCAAGGTTTGCAGTTGTGGTGGACTTTCCTATTCCACCCTTTCCGTAAATTGCTATCTTTATCATATTTCTCTCCGTGTTTTATGTCATATGTTACATTTAAATTACTATATAATTTTAGCTGGAACTATTTTTATAAACTTCCGACACCTCATCCGGTTCCTTCGGAACCACCTTGGTCTCGTCTC
>CADBMW010000081.1 GCA_902795855.1 uncultured Lachnospiraceae bacterium | reverse complement strand
TAAAATCAGCTGACACCTTCCCCTAAAGGGGAAGGCTTTAGATAATTTAATAGTATGATGTGGGTGTCAAAAGTACCTTTTGACACCATATGACATACGGATTTCTCCATTTTCTACGAAAATTCTCGCAATCCTTGAAACATTCGGAATCCGCTTGTTTTCTACGAAAGCAGCTACTTTCTCATGTTTCAGCGTGTCATAAGGTCAACATGCTTTTCCTGCAAGCAGGAACGCATTTTGACTTTTGACACTTATATCATATTATTTAATCAATTTAATTAATACATTCCCCTTGAGGACTGCCTGTGTGCCGATAGCACACGGTTTAGGCCGATTGACCGAATCGGAAGACTAGAAAAGATGGTTCCGAAGAAACCGGATGAGATGTAAATATATAATATAGTTAATTATTTAATGTTTCACGTGAAACATTATCTATTTTGTTTTGTTATTTATCTTAGTTAATAAATTGAAAACAAAATAACAATTTAATTATTTGATTTTTTAAAAACTAATAATGTTTCACGTGAAACATTAAAAAACCGGATTATATTTCAATCCGGTTTTTATTATTTCTTAAAATATTTATTATTTTTGTTATTTTAATATCTTACATTCTTTCAACGCAACCAATACCTAACAGATCCAGTGAATCCTTCAGTATTCTTCTGGTTATATATGTTACTGTACATCTTGTATTTCTGATATTCTCATCATCTACAGCAATTCTGTTTTCTGTATAGAATCTGTTAAATGCCTGAGCAAGATCAACTGCATATCTTGCAACTACTGATGGTTCATATCTGTCAGCTGCTTCAAGTATTACATTAGGGAATCTGTCGATTTCCTTAAGAAGATCAACGGATGATGCATCTGAAAGAACAGAGTAGTCTATATCTGTGCTTGGTTTAAATCCTTCGATGTTACGAAGAATACTTGAACATCTTGCATATGTATACTGAACATATGGTCCGGTTTCACCTTCGAAGCTTGTAATATGTTCCCACTTAAAGGATACGTCCTTTATTCTTTGATTATATAGATCATTGAATATAACTGATCCTACACCAACTATCTTTGCAGCTTCTTCTTTTTCTTCAGCTGAGAGATCAGGATTCTTTTCATCGATTATCTCTTTAATCTTAGATATTGCTTCTTTTAATATATCCTCAGCATATATTACATTTCCACCTCTTGTTGAAAGCTTTTCTCCACCAAGACTTACTAATCCATATGGTATATGAATCAGACTATCCTTAGCCCATTCATTTCCAAGAAGTTCCATTACTTTAAATACTTGAGAAAAGTGAAGCTTCTGTTCCTGACCTGTAACATATAAGCATTTACTAAAATTATATGTTTTCTTACGATATTCAACAGCTGCTATATCTCTGGTTGCATAGATAGAACTACCATCATTTTTAAGAATAAGACATGGTGCCATATCATATTCTGACAGATCAACTATTTTTGCTCCATCACTTTCTGTAAGAAGTCCATGTTCTTCTAATTCCTTAACTACATCATCTGTCATATCTCTATAGAAGCTTTCACCGGTAAAATGATCAAACTCCATATTCATTAACTTATATGTACGTTTAAATTCTTCAAGACTTATATCAAAGAACCATTTCCATATTTTAAGTGCTTCTTCATCACCAATTTCCATTTTATGGAACCAGGCACGAGCTTCATCTTCAAGGGAACTGTCTTTATCAGCTTCATCATGGAAGAGAACATAGAGTCTCATAAGTTCCTCTATACCTTTTTCTTTTACAGCTTCTTCGTTTCCCCAGTTTTTATAAGCAACTATAAGTTTACCAAACTGTGTACCCCAGTCGCCAAGATGATTTATTCTTTCGACATTATATCCAAGCTTTGAAAAAATCTTGTATAATGAATTACCTATAACTGTAGTTCTAAGATGACCTACATGGAAATTCTTTGCAACATTAGGTGAAGAATAATCTATACATATAGTTTTATCCTTTCCTATTTCAAATGAGCCAAAATCATCATTTATGCTCTTTGTGATAACTTCCTTTGCAAACATATCCTTAGCAAGGAAGAAATTTATATAAGCACCCTGTACTTCAATTCTTTCAACAAAATCAGGCTTTTCAATCTTTTCACTGATTTCAGCAGCAATCATCTGAGGGGCTTTTCTCATAACCTTTGCTAATCTGAAACATGGAAAAGCATAATCTCCAAGTTCAGGCTTAGGTGGCTGTTCTAAAAGTTCTCTTACCTGATCATTATCTAACTCATCAATATTACTGCTTAAAAGGTTTACAATTTTTTCTTTCATATTAATCTCCAATTACAATGTATTTTATATATGAATAAATATATATAATATTATTCATTTAAAAACTCATCCAGATCTATAACTGCATTTCTGCTGGTATTTATCTTATTGATATTATAAGGATTCTTTTTCTTTTCACTTATTATTTCATTTGTTGATAACTTACCGGTATATATATCATGTATTACAGATTTAGCTATTATGAGTTTTTTGATTTTCTTTGCTATACTTCTCAGATAGGATGTTTCATTATCTATTAATTCTTCATATTCTTCCTGAGAAGAAGTAAGACTCTCTATTTCTTCAAATATTTTAGCTTCTTTATTATCTCCATGCTTTTCTCTTAATGGACTAAATACGCTTTTTTTAGAATCAATGTTTAATGAATATAAATTCTTAGTACGATTAAGTTCATCAAGTTTAATATTAATGTCAGTTAGTGCTTCCTTATATTCCTTTAATTTTGATTCATGCTCAGTGAAAAGCTTATTGAAATAAGCAAGGTTTTCTTCATTTGATTCTATAACATATTTGAATTCATTACTCATTTTCATCCCTCTTCTTATTTTCCTTATTTAATTCAGGATTTCTCCTTAAATCTCTTTTAACAGGATAGTACTTAATAGTTCTCTTTGTTTCTTTCATCATATTCCATTTATACAAAAGAATTATAACTATTAATATTAATACTATTATAATAAGTACAATAAGGATTTTAACTATATTTAATATTTTATCTCTTAGTTCAGATTCCGGCTTTTCTTTTTCTATTTTTTGATCCTTAAGAGCATCTGTAGATGAAGCTTCTATATATGGTACATCAGTAGTAATATCAGTACTTCCAATGGTCACTCCATCATATACAAAATCGATAGTTCCTGCTATGTTATCAACATGTGAGGCATTATATGTAATCCTTTTGTTGATATCTTCATCATTTATAAAGGATCTTATATAGAATCCATAGTCTCGGTTTACATAATATTTAATAACATCATGATTGATATCATTATAATAATTATCTAATAATAATGCACCTTTGTCATTTTTTGAATTTAGATCATAATCTAAAAGTGGTTTACATAATCTATATTTATTAAAACAGAATTCATCAAGCTTTATTGTATCCAGGTAAGACTCTGTAGTTGGATTACATTTCATTACTACAGTAACAAGTCTTCGGCCATCCTTTTCTGCAAAGGATATAAGTGTGGCTAAAGAAGTTTCTGTATAACCTGTCTTTCCACCGGTTGAGTATTCATAATAATATTCTCCATTACCTTCATATATAAGTCTGTTTTCCTGCCAAAGATCTCTGGCTTCATTCATATTTGTTTCAGGAATATGATAGGTCTGGGAAGAAATCAGCTTTTTAAACTCCGGATATTGATATGCTTCTCTTCCTATAAGAGCCATATCATAACAGCATGTATAATGATTATCATCATGAAGTCCATTTGGATTTACAAAATGTGATGCCTTACATCCTAAAAGAGCAGCTGTTTTATTCATCATATCGGCAAAGCCTTCTGTGGATCCACCAATATTTTCAGCTATAGAAAGTGCACATTCATTTCCGGAATTAAGCATCATTCCATATAAAGCATCTTTAAGAGTTAATTGTTCACCTGCCACCAGACCAATTGATGAGCTTCCTTCTTCAGCCTGATTCATAACACTTTCTGATATAGTCAGAACATCATTTAAATTTCCCTGCTTTATTGCTATAAGACAGGTTAAAACCTTTGTTATACTTGCAGGATACCTTTCAGTATATGCAGCTTTCTCATATAATATATCTCCGGTATCCAGATCCATTACAATAGCTGACTCAGCATTTATTTCCGGTGCATCCGATGGAACAAACTCTGCATCTGTAGCACTGGCATTTCCGGGAATCTCAGCAGCTCCCAGTTTACTTGTCTTGGATGAGCTATTTGAAAAAGCTGATACAGATCCTGCAGGCATAAAAAATGATATTAATAAAACAGTTATTAAAACTAAAACTGTGATCCTGCGATTATATTTCATTGTTTTTTCCTTATAGTTATTAGCAAAATAGAAGATAGTCTTCATATCCGCATAGATTCTTTAATTATAGATATAGGATTTTTTTTAGTCAAGTAAGTTTTGACTTTTAAACAAATACAATATATACTTCTGATTACTAAATTATTATATATAGGAGAATATAATGAGACTTAGAAATATACCTGGAGCAAGAGAAGAGATAGCAGCAAGCCCTTATGTAGTTCATGATGAAGAAAGCATGAAAGGAAAATGGCATGAATTCTTTGAAAATGATAATCCCATTCATATTGAAATAGGAATGGGTAAAGGAACCTTTATTATAGAATGTGCAAAGAGAAATCCTGATATCAATTTCATAGGTATTGAAAAGTATTCCAGCGTACTTCTCAGAGCTTTAGAAAAAAGAGAAGAAGAAAGTGAACTTTCAAATATTGTATTCATAAGAATGGATGCTGAATATATTGAAAATGTATTTGCTCCTGATGAAGTAGATAATATATATCTGAATTTCTCTGATCCATGGCCAAAGGATAGAAATGCAAAAAGAAGACTTACATCTGACCGCTTTCTTAAAAGATATACTAATATAATGAAGAAAGATGCAGTAGTAACCTTTAAAACTGATAACAATGATCTTTTTGATTATTCTATTGAATCAGTTAATGAAAATGACTGGGAAATAATAGTAATGACCAGAGATCTTCATAATTCAGAATATAATGAAGAAAATATCATGACTGAATATGAAAAGAAATTCTCAGGCCTGGGTCATAAGATCAATATGATGCAGATCAGACAAAAACAATATTAAATTTTCAACATATAACATCTTTTTCAAACATAAAAAATAAAGACCTTTTTCAATTGAAAAGGTCTTTATTTTTTATTATCAACAATTATCTGTTGTTATTATTGTTGTTATTTCTCTTTGGATAAACTACAACCTTACGATATGGTTCTTCACCCTCTGACTTTGTAGTAACATATCTGTCACTCTGAAGTGTTGAATGGATGATTCTTCTCTCATAAGGATTCATTGGCTCCAGTGAGAATGGACGTCTTGACTTCTTAACCTTGTAAGCTATATTCTTAGCAAGATTTTCAAGTGTTTCTCTACGTCTCTCTCTGTAGTTTTCTGTATCAAGCTTAACTCTTATATAAGTTTCACTCTTCTTGTTAACATACAGACTTATAAGATACTGAAGTGAATCAAGTGTCTGTCCACGCTTACCGATGATGATTCCCATTTCAGGACCTTCAACATCAATATTCATGGTTCTTGATGCCTTATCAAGACTTACATCTATAGTAGCTTCAAGCTCCATTGCTGCAAAAAGTTTCTCAAGATAAACCTTTGTTTCATCTATTATAGATTCATCTATCTGAATTTCTTCCTGAGGCTCCTCATTTGAAGCAGCACTTTCTTCAACATTCTTCTTTGGTTCTTCCTTGGTTTCAGGCTTATTCTTCTTTGGTGTTTCTTTCTCCTGAACCTCTTTCTTTTCCGGCTTCTCGGCTTTTTCTTCCTTTTCTACAGGCTTCTTAGCTGCAGGCTTAGAAGATTTCTTTGTATTTCTTCCCGGCTTTTTAACTGTTCCAAGAATATCCTCTATATCATCACTAACTTCTTTTTTAGCTTTAGCTTTGATTATAGCAGGCTTTGCGCCGATACCCAGGAAACCACCGCTTCCTTTACTAACTACTTCTATATCCAGCTCTGAACTGGCAATTCCAAGAGTTGTTGCTGCTTCAATTATAGCATCGTCAACAGTCTTTCCTGAAAATTCTCTAAATTCCATTTCTAATTATACCCCCGAATCATTGAAGCGCTTAACTGCATTCGCTTTATCTGCAAGTGAGCCCTTCTTAGGATTTTTACTTGGTTTTATTTCTTCTGAAGATTCGTTATCATCATCTGATGTATTACTGTCTGATGAACCATAATTCTTAAGATTCATAGAACTATATTTATTCAGTTTTTGATTTTTAGATACAGATCCTGAAGATTCCTCTGAAGGCTGGCCTGTGGCTGTTTCCATAAATCTCTCTGTAAGAGATTTTTTACCACTTGCCTTTCTCTTCTGAATATTTACAGCAGCTTTTTCAGCCTGCTTATCAACAAGCTTCTGCATATCTATATGATCATAATAGAAATTTACACATACTGTAATAAGGAAACCTACAAATGCTGATACAGCCCAGTAAATACCAAGACCGGCAGGTGCACTAACAGTAATGATAAATGACATTACCGGCATGAAAAGCATGGTTTTTCTCATGGTTCTCATCTGAGCATCCTGCTGAGGATCACCTGTTTCGTTCATAGGAACTACTAACATTGACAGTAACTGACAAACAAATGCAGCTACCGGGATTACTAATGCAGGAGTTAATTTAAATCCGGGAGCCTCTGAAAGGTTAATTCCAAAGATAAATGTATTTACTCTGGCTATTTTTTCCGAATTACCTGCTATAAGAGATCCAACTGTAGGACTTGAGCTAAATGCTTCTGATAACTTATTTAATAAAGAATCATTACATCTGTAAAGAACATCAATTATACTATTAATTGATTGAATGCCATTTTCAGATGAAGCATCTGTAGATGTTGCAAATTCAACAAGCTTTGTAACAAGTCGTGGAATCTTATTTGAATCAATAAACTGAGACATGATCTTATAACCATTCTCAGAACTAATGATAGCTTTCGCTATAGGTTCATAAAGAGCTCTGATCTTAGGAACATAAGCAGGAACATTCTGGATAACGTTATACAGTCCGATAAATACAGGGAACTGAATAAGAGATGTAAGACATCCCTGAGTCATCTTTATTCCATACTTTTCCTGAAGTTCTCTAGTCTCTTTTTGCTGGGCAAGCATAGATTCCTGATCTTTCTTACCCTTATATTTTTTAGTAATCTTATTAAACTCAGGTTTCAAAAACTGTTGAATCTTTGAAGACTTTGTTGTTTTAAGATTCAATGGGAAAAGCAATAAGCGGACAAATACAGTAAAAATTACTATACTCAGAGCAATAGATTCAACGCCCATACCATTAAAAAAAGTATAAATGGCATTGAATACAAAACCCAGAAGCTTACTAACAGGACCCATTATAATTCCGTTGCTCTGTGTTAATATCATTTACGAACTCCTCTATGGAACCGGATCATATCCACCTTTATTAAATGGATTACATCTTAGTATCCTCCAAATTGTAAGTATAGTTCCTTTAAAGAAGCCATACTTTTCATATGCCTGAATTGCATACTCTGAACATGTGGGGTAGAAGATACAGGTTCCATGTCCTTTTAAATGCGACAAATGTTTTCTGTAGAATTTGATAATAGCAATACAAATTTTTTTCATAGATTAAATACCGATAAAACTACATTATAATAGGTAGAAACTATTTCAGTTTTATAGCATTTTAATTGGATAAATCCTTTAAAAGCTTATGCTTTCGGCATAAATGAAGGAAAGCACTTTCTATATCATAGAAGTTCTTTCCTTTAGCCGAGTTACGAGCTACAACTACTATATCATAGCCCTCTTTTAAACTATCCTTATTAAGTCTGTAGCTTTCTCTTACTAAACGAACTATTCTATGTCTTACAACACTATTACCGACCTTCTTACTCACAGAGATTCCGATTCTACTGTACATCTGGTCGTTAGGTAGAATGTACATCACAAGATATTTATTTGCCAACGATTTTCTGTGGTTATAAACCTGGCTGAACTCTCTGGAGTTTTTAAGTGAGTTTACTGCTTTCATAAACTTAAGCAGTAAGAGATTTTCTGCCCTTAGCTCTTCTTCTGGACAGAACCTTACGTCCATTAGTTGTGCTCATTCTCTTTCTGAAACCATGAACCTTAGCTCTGGTTCTCTTCTTAGGCTGAAATGTCATCTTCATAATATTTCTTTCCTTTCTATATTTATTTTCACCCAAATAGGGCAAATCTACACTATTATATTTTTTAAGGTTATAAAAGTCAAGCAAATATTGACATTACAGAAATATTACAAGGATTTTACAAAAATTAAAGTTATACACAAAAACTTCTTTTGTTAACATAAATTTTCAACACTTTGTGTATTATTTGTTGATAACTTACCTATTTTTATGTGTATAACTGTTTATAACTTCAAAAAATATAGGAAAATAGGACTTTTTTCAAATTGTTACAATTAACAATTTTGTAATATTTATTTACATAATCATATTTTTTATATATTCTTTAAAACTTGTTAAAAGAGCCTCTTTGTAGTAGAATATAGAAGTGCAATTTTGCGCTATTGGAGGATAAAAATGAAAAAGCAAATAGAAGATAACTGGGATCAAATACTTGGAATACTGGAATCCCACTATGATGTTTCTAATATAATTATCAAAACCTGGATAAGACCTCTTCAGATTTATGATGTAAAGGATAATTATATCTATTTTTATGTTGAAGAAAGACTTGGTAAGGATGGCGTAGACTATCTTACAAGAAAAAGATATGATATTTTCCTCCTTTCAGCTATAAGAGAATTTTTTAATGATTCCTCCATTGAATTGGTTATAGATGAGAAATATAAATTTGTTGTAGGTGAAAATAATAATAATGAAGAATCTGTATCTATAGAAAATCCATATAGTGCAGATTATTATGCTGCGATCAAAAAGAGTAATCTTGATCCAAACTATACATTTGAAAACTTCGTAATAGGCGAAAGCAACCGTCATGCATATGCTACATGTACTGCAGTTGCAGATCTGCCAAGTCAGGATGCACTTAATCCACTATTTATATATGGTGGTTCCGGTCTGGGTAAGACTCATCTTATTCAGTCTATAGCACATTTCATACTTCAGCATAATCCATCTATGAATGTACTTTATGCATCATCAGAGAAATTTACAAATGATATCATTACGGCTATTCAGAATAATAAAACAGATGAATTCCGTCAGAAGTATCGTCAGGTTGATGTACTTATAATAGATGATATTCAGGAAATTATAGGTCGTGAAAGAACTCAGCAGGAGTTTTTCAACACCTTTAACTTCCTATATGAAGAGAAAAAGCAGATCATACTTTCATCAGATAGACCTCCGAAGGAAATGAAACACCTGGAAGAAAGACTTCGTTCAAGATTTGAATGGGGTGTTCCTATAGATATCCAGGCTCCTGATTATGAAACAAGAGTTGCAATCCTTCATAATAAAGCAATCAAACTTGATCTTAAGGATCTTCCTGAATATGCATTCAATTATATAGCTGAAAACATTCATTCTAATGTAAGACAGCTTGAAGGAGCTCTGAATACTATAAGAGTTTATCTGAGAATAAATAATATATATCTCAATCCTAATAAAAATGATGATGAAGAATATAAAAAGGAAATAATGGATACCATTAAGGATGCTTTAAAGGATCTTATTTCCGATAATTCAGATAATAACATTACACCTGACAGGATTTTATCAACAGTTTCTGAACATATGAATGTTAGTATAAATGAGATTCAGTCAGCAAAAAGAAGTAAAGATATAGCCATTGCAAGACAGACTGTTATGTATCTATGCCGCAATATGACTGATAAAAGCCTGCAATCCATTGGAGAATTTGTAGGAGGTAAGGATCACGCAACAGTTTATAATGGAATAAAAAGAATTGAAGAGAAAATCAAACATGATTCTTCCTTTGAAGCAGATATAAATGCCATTGTAAGCAAGCTTAATCCACAATAATAAAAGTCTTGTAACGTTAAACAAAAACAGAAATAAACATTTGAAACCCTCTTAATCAGAGGCTTCAGATGGTATTTAAACAAATCAACAACGCCTATAATAACTATTACTAATAATATTATATATAAATATTAATGAGCTACGCGCGAAAGGAGCACTCAATAAATGAGAATCAAATGTAAAAAAAGTAATCTTCAGTCCGGAATAAATATAGTATCAAAAGCAGTAGCAGCTAAAACTACTAAGCCTATACTTGAATGTATTCTTCTTGAGGCTAAAGGTGGAGAACTTAAGCTTACAGCAAATAATCTTAATCTTGGTATTGAGACTTATATTGAATGTACTATTCTGGAAGAAGGTGTTATAGCACTTAATGCTAAGCTTTTCTCAGATATTATAAGAAAGCTTCAGGATAGTGAGATAGATATTGAAACAAATGCAGATTACAAAACTATCATTAACTGTGAAAAATCCCGTTTTAGTATTCCATGCTGGACAGGAGAAGATTTCCCTGAACTGAGTTCTGTTGATAAGGATAAGAGTATTGTTCTTTCACAGCTTGGACTTAAGGATGTTATAAGACAGACTATATTCTCAGTATCTGATAATGAGAATTCAAAAATGATGAGTGGTGAGCTTTTTGAAGTTACAAATAATAAGCTTACTGTTGTTTCTCTGGACGGACATAGAATATCCCTTAGAAAGATTTCATTAAAGGGTGATAATTCTGATGTAAATGCTGTAGTTCCTGGAAAAACTCTTCAGGAAGTAAGTAAGATTATAAATGGCGATGCTGAATCAGAGGTTACACTTTATTTTACAGACAGAAATATCAGCTTTGAGTTTGACAGAACAAGAGTAGTATCCAGACTCATCGAAGGTGAATATTTCAAGATAGCACATATGCTTTCCATGGATGAGGATCTTATGGTTAAGGCAAATAGAAATGAACTTATCGGATGTATAGACAGAGCATCACTTCTTATTCAAGAAACAGACAGAAAGCCTATAATCGTAAGTGTAAAGAATGATAATAATCTTTATGTAAGACTTGATACAAATATTGGATCTCTCAATGAAGAGATGGAAATTGAGAAAGAGGGAAATGAGATAATCATAGGTCTTAATCCTTCCTTCGTTATGGATGCCCTCAGGGTTATAGATGATGATAAGGTTAATATTTACATGAAGGATTCAAAGAGTCCTATTCTTATCAAGGATGTTGAGGAGAGCTTCTCATATATCATCCTTCCTATCAACATCAACCCGGATGCATATTAGAATAAATAAAAAAGTGAGAATAAAATGGAAATTTCAATAAGAGATGGTGAGGAATTCATCAAGCTGGGGCAGGCCATGAAAAAAGCTGGAATGGTAGATTCCGGTGTGGATGCCAAATTTATAATTCAGGATGGACAGGTTAAGGTAAATGGTGAAGTGGATACACGAAGAGGCCGTAAGCTTTATCCCGGTGATGTATTTGAATTTAATGGAGAAGAAGTAAAAGTAGTATAATGTATATAGAATCATTAGCTTTGAAAAACTTTCGAAATTACGAAAGTCTTGATATAAGATTCAGTGATAAATTAAATATACTTTATGGGGATAATGCTCAGGGAAAGACAAATATTCTCGAAGCAGTTTATCTTTCGGCTACTACTAAATCTCATAGAAATTCTAAGGATAAGGATATTATAAGATTTGGCTTTGATGATTCTCATATAAGAGTTGATCTGAAAAAAAGAGATGTAGGTCACAGGATTGATATGCATCTCAGAAAGAATCAGGCAAAGGGTGTCGCTATAGATGGTATCCCTATAAAAAGGTCTACGGAGCTTTTTGGTCTTATAAATATCATAATGTTTTCTCCTGAGGATTTGTCTGTTGTAAAGAATGGACCGGGTGAAAGACGAAGATTTATGGACATTGAAATATGTCAGCTCAGCAGAATTTATTACAGTAATCTTCAAAGATACAATAAAATCCTTGATCAGAGAAATAGTCTTCTTAAGCAGATATATTATAATCCTGATATGAAAAGTACTCTCGATGTGTGGGATGATCAGCTGATTGAAGCCGGTATGTCCGTAATAAATGAGAGACAGAATTTTATAAATATGATAAATGAAATCATAAGTGGTATTCATAAAAAAATAACTTATGATAAAGAAGAAATAATAGTAAAATATGAACCAAATGTTGAAGCTGACAGATTTGAAAAGGTTCTGAAGGATAAAAGACAGATGGACCTTAAGAATACCATTACCATGACAGGACCTCATAGAGATGATTTTGGTATATTTATAAATGGAAATGATGTGAGAATATATGGTTCACAGGGTCAGCAGAGAACAGCAGCTCTTTCACTTAAGCTTGCAGAAATAGAGCTTGTAAAAAAGATAATAAATGATAATCCTGTACTTTTGCTTGACGATGTAATGTCGGAGCTGGATTCCAGAAGAAGAGATTGTCTTCTTGAAAGTATAGGAGATATTCAGACTATAATCACATGTACAGGATATGACGATTTTATACGTCAAAGAATAAATGTTGATAAGATTTATAAAATAAGTAATGGCAGAATAGCATAATTTATGCGGAGGATCATAATGAACGAAGAACAGACAAATGTGGAATATGGAGCAGATCAGATACAGATTCTGGAAGGTCTTGAAGCAGTTCGAAAAAGACCGGGAATGTATATCGGAAGTACTTCTACCAGAGGATTGCATCATCTCGTATATGAAATCGTGGATAATGCAGTAGATGAAGCTCTGGCAGGATATTGCTCCAATATTGAAGTATTTATCAACGAGGATAATTCCATTACTGTTATAGATAATGGTAGAGGTATCCCTGTAGGAATTCAGGCAAAGGCTGGAAGACCTGCTGTTGAAGTTGTATTTACAGTACTTCATGCCGGAGGAAAATTCGGTGGTGGAGGATATAAGGTATCAGGTGGTCTTCATGGAGTTGGTTCTTCTGTAGTTAACGCTCTTTCAGACTGGCTTGAGGTAGAGGTATCCCGTGAAGGACACATTTATAAGCAGAGATATGAAAGAGGAAATATCTGCTATGATCTTAAGGTTATAGGTGATACTGAAAGTACAGGAACAAAGGTTACCTTTAAACCTGACGGAACAATATTTGATGATGTTATATATGATTATAATACTCTCAGAGTAAGACTTCGTGAGACAGCATTTCTTACAAAGGGACTTAAGATAACTATAACTGATCTTAGAAAGCCTGTTCAGGAAGAGGGCGAGGATGATAATGATTTCAAAGAAAGATTTGAATCCTGGGAGCCTAAAACTGAGACCTTCCACTATGAGGGTGGTATAAAGGAATTTGTTCAGTACCTGAATAAGCATAAGAATTCTTTATATAATGAAGTTATCTACTGCGAAGGAACAAGGGATGATATATATGTTGAGGTAGCTCTTCAGCACAATAATTCCTATAATGAAACAGTTTACAGCTTTGTAAATAACATAGTTACACCTGAGGGTGGAATGCATCTGACAGGTTTTAGATCTGCCATTACCAAGGTATTTAATGACTATGCAAGAAATAAAAAAATGCTGAAGGAGAAGGATGATAATCTTTCCGGTGAAGATCTGAGAGAAGGTCTTACAGCTATTATAAGTGTTAAGATAGAAGATCCTCAGTTTGAAGGACAGACAAAGCAGAAGCTGGGAAATGCTCCTGCCAGAACTGCAGTTGAATCCATAATGAATGAACAGCTGGTTTATTTCCTTGAGCAGAATCCTTCAGTTGCAAGAACTATAGTTGATAAAGCTATAAATGCTCAGAGAGCAAGAATTGCTGCTCGTAAAGCAAGAGAAGTTGCAAGGAAAAATAACATTTCCGATGGAATGTCTCTTCCGGGTAAACTGGCAGATTGTTCAGATAAGAATCCAAAGAATTGCGAGATTTATATAGTCGAGGGAGATTCCGCCGGTGGTTCTGCAAAGACTGCAAGAAATCGAGCAACTCAGGCAATACTTCCTCTTAGAGGTAAAATCCTTAATGTAGAAAAGGCACGTATTGATCATATCCTTGAAAATAAAGAAATTCAGGCTATGATAACAGCTTTTGGTACAGGAATTCATGAGAATTTTGATATAGAAAAGCTTCGTTATGACAAGATTATAATCATGACGGATGCCGACGTAGATGGTGCTCACATAGCAACACTTCTGCTTACATTTTTCTATAGATTTATGCCGGATCTTATAAAACAGGGTCATGTATATCTGGCTCAGCCACCTCTTTACAGACTCGAAAAGAATAAGAAATTCTGGTATGCATATAGTGATGAAGAATTATCATCCATAATTGAAGAAGTAGGTCGTGACCAGAATAACAAAGTTCAGCGTTACAAAGGACTTGGTGAGATGGATGCAGACCAGCTTTGGGATACAACTATGGATCCGGAGAAGAGAATACTTCTCAGAGTTTCTATGGATGGCGAGGATGAAGCAGAAGTTGATCTTACATTTAATGTACTTATGGGAGACAACGTAGAACCTCGTAAAAAATTCATCGAAGAAAACGCTAAATTTGTTAAAAACCTGGATATATAAATTACTATTCACAGCAGATAAAACAAATAAATATAACGTGACTGCTTGCAGGCAAAGTGATATTTATTTTGTTTTATCATTCCTGCGAAGCAGGAATCAAAAATTCATGAGAAAAATAGTTTGCGAAGCAAACGGTAAAGTGCGAAGCACGGATTTTTCGAATGGATGTTTTGAATGTTGTGAAAAAAGATAAAAGGAGAAAAAAATGTCAGACGACAATATTTTCGATAAGCCACATGATGATGTTAAGGAAGTCGACCTTAAAAAAACAATGGAGAATTCTTATATAGACTACGCCATGTCTGTTATAGCATCCAGAGCACTTCCGGATGTAAGAGATGGACTTAAGCCTGTTCAGAGAAGAATTCTTTATTCAATGATAGAACTGAATAATGGACCGGATAAGCCCCACCGTAAATGTGCCCGTATAGTCGGTGACACAATGGGTAAATACCATCCCCACGGTGACAGTTCCATATATGATGCGCTGGTTAAGCTGGCACAGGACTGGAATACAAGATATCCTCTTGTAGACGGACATGGAAACTTCGGTTCTATGGATGGTGATGGAGCTGCTGCTATGCGATATACAGAAGCCCGACTCACTAAGATATCTATGGAGATGCTGGCTGATATCAATAAGGATACAGTAGACTTTACTCCTAACTTTGATGAAACAGAGAAGGAGCCGGTAGTACTTCCATCCCGTTATCCAAATCTTCTTGTAAATGGTACATCCGGTATAGCAGTTGGTATGGCAACTAATATTCCTCCTCATAACCTGAGAGAGGTTACTGATGCAACCATAGCTATAATAAATAACAAAATAGAAGATAAAGAAACAACTATCGAAGATGTAATGGAAATAGTTAAGGGACCGGATTTCCCTACAGGTGCTGAGATTCTTGGAAGAAAAGGAATCGAAGAGGCATATAGAACAGGTAGAGGAAAAATCCGTGTTAGAGCTATTTCTGATATAGAGCCTATGGCTAAAGGAAAGCAGAGAATTGTAATAACACAGCTTCCTTACATGGTTAATAAAGCACTTCTTATTCAGAAGATTGCAGAGCTTGTAAAGAATAAGAGAATAGACGGAATCACTGATCTGAGAGATGAGTCATCCCGTGAAGGAATGAGAATTGTAATAGAACTTCGTCATGATGTAAATGCAAATCTTCTTCTGAATAATCTCTATAAGCATACTCAGCTGGAGGATACATTTGGTGTAAATATGCTGGCACTTGTGGACAAGCAGCCAAAGGTTCTTTCACTTCTTGATATGCTTAAATACTATATCCGTCATCAGAAGGATGTAGTTACAAGAAGAACTAAATTTGAACTTAATGCAGCTGAGAAGAGAGCTCACATTGTTGAAGGTCTCCTTATAGCTATAGATAATATCGATGAAGTAATCAGAATCATAAGAGCAGCCGCAAATGTTAATGAAGCTAAGGCTAAGCTGATTGAAGCATTTAACCTGACAGAAGCTCAGGCTCAGGCTATAGTCGATATGCGACTCAGAGCTCTTACAGGTCTGGAAAGAGATAAGCTGGAAGCAGAATATAAAGAGCTTCAGGAAAGAATAGCTTATCTGAAGAGCATACTTGCAGATGAAAAAATGCTTCTTTCTGTTATCAGAGATGAAATGCAGATTATAGCTGATAAGTATGGTGATGATAGAAGAACCATCATCGGACAGCCTGTGGATGATTTCACAGATGAAGATCTGATAGATGATGAACCTACTGTTCTTACTATGACAAACTTTGGTTATATCAAGAGAATGTCTGTGGATAATTTCCATGCACAGAACAGAGGTGGTAAGGGAATAAGAGGAATTCAGACCATCGAAGATGATTTCATCGAAGATCTTCTGATGACAACAGCTCTAAATAATATATTATTCTTTACAAATAAAGGACGAGTATTCAGACTTAAGACTTACCAGATTCCTGAAGCAGGAAGAACGGCAAGAGGAGTTGCCATGGTCAACCTTCTTCAGCTGGATCCGGGTGAAAGAGTTTCTGCCGTAGTTCCTATCAGAGAATTTACGGAAAATAAGTATTTCATCATGGTAACCAAGTCAGGTCTTATAAAGAAAACTCCTCAGATGGATTACAAAAATATCCGTAAAAATGGTATCATCGGAATTAATCTGAGAGATGATGATGAACTTATAGAGGTTAAGACTACTGACGATACAAGAGATATCTTCATGGTTACACGAAATGGTATGTGTATCAGATTTAAGGATACTGATATAAGAAGCACTGGAAGAAATTCCATGGGTGTAATTGGTATGAATCTGGAGCATGGTGATGAAGTAATCGGAATGCAGATGAATACCCAGGGAAGCCAGCTTCTTATTGTTACTGAAAATGGTATGGGTAAGAGAACTGATATCTCTGAATTCCATATCCAGAGACGTGGTGGTAAGGGACTTAAATGCTATAAGATCACCGAGAAGACCGGAAGAGTTATGGGCGTTAAGGCAGTTGATGATGACCATGAAGTAATGCTTATAACAAATGAAGGTATAATAATTCAGCTGAGATGTGATGAAATATCAACCTATAGCAGGATCACATCAGGTGTTAAGCTTATAAATCTGAAGGAGGGCGTTTCAGTTGCTAAGATAGCTAAGGTACGTCAGACTGAAGGAGTGATTCCTGAAGCATCAGAAGATGAGGAATCAGAGAATACTGAAGAAACAGAGAGCATAAATGAAGCTGATGAAAAAACAGAAGCTGAGAATACAAAAGAGTCAGATAATACAGAAGAATAAAAAACATATATCACATAATTACAAAATGAGGTGTGATCATGGAAGAATTTAGAGATAATATCGATTCACTTTCAAATACCGGAACCATAGAGAATATCCTTATTGCTGTCATTTACTGGCTTGCAGTACTGGTAGTTATTCTTTTCGTGTTCTATGTGGCTGTAAGAATCAATAATTACAGATTATATAGAAGACATGGAATGATGGATAAGGATGATTTCTTAAAATAACAATCCATATATGGTTGTGAGGATTTTGATAAATGAGAGAGATAGATGTTAAAGAAATAACTAAAACAGTTGCAAAGCTTTGTATAGATGCAAATCTTGAGCTTTCAGATGAAATGCAGAGCTGCATAAAGAAGGCTGGCGAAAATGAAGAAGGCCAGCTGGCTAAAGAAATATTTCAGCAACTGATGGAAAATATGGAAATAGCTAAACAGGACAGAATACCGATATGCCAGGATACTGGCATGGCGGTATTCTTCATTGAGGTGGGACAGGAGGTTCATATCTCAGGAGGAAGTCTGACAGATGCTATAAATGAAGGCGTTCGTCAGGGATATGAAGAAGGATACCTTAGAAAATCTGTTGTGAGTGATCCACTTATAAGAGAAAATACAAAGGATAATACTCCTGCCATCATCCACTATGATATAGTGCCTGGTGATAAACTGAAGATAACCATTACACCTAAGGGCTTTGGAAGTGAGAATATGAGTGTCTTAAAAATGCTGAAGCCAGCAGATGGGGTGGAAGGAGTAAAGCAGGTAGTAATAGATGCGGCTAAAAATGCCGGTCCCAATGCCTGCCCACCATTTGTATTAGGTGTTGGAATAGGCGGTGACTTTGAGCTGGTGGCAAAGCTTGCTAAAAAAGCACTTACCAGAGAACCGGGAAGTCATAATGAGATTGCCTACATAGCAGATCTGGAAAAGGAACTGCTGGAAGAGATAAACAAGCTGGGAATCGGACCAGCAGGTCTTGGAGGAAGCAATACTGCTCTTGCAGTAAATATAGAGACCTATGCAACTCATATAGCCGGTCTCCCCGTCGCTGTAAATATGTGTTGTCATGTTGATAGACACAAATCTATTTGTATATAAAAATGTAACTGCGAAGCAGTTTCATATATAAGATAGCAAAAGCAAGCTTGCTTGCACATTTGTTATCTTATATATGGAAAGTCCGAAGGACACATTTTTATATACATATGAAAGAAGCGTCTAAGTCGACATATACATCATCGTAAAATGAAAAGGCTCGAAGAGCCGATGACGGCGAAGCCGGCATATTTTACGATGTGATAGAAATTTGTACACCTGAAGGCATAAAATAAAAAAAAGAGATAAAGACCATATGGAAAAACATATTGAAATACCAACAACAGATGAAATAATAAAGGAATTACGTTCAGGAGACATGCTTTACCTCACAGGAACCATTTATACTGCGAGAGATGCTGCTCATAAAAGAATGTATGAAACCCTGAATGAGGGTGGACAGCTGCCTTACGATATAGAAGGAAGCTTTGTATATTATCTGGGACCTACACCGGCAAAACCGGGACAGGTTATAGGTTCGGCAGGACCTACCACTTCCAGCAGAATGGATAAGTACACCCCTCTTCTTCTCAGCAAGGGACTAAAAGGTATGATAGGAAAGGGCAAAAGAAGCCCTGAGGTTATAGATGCCATTAAGAAAGAAGGAGCTGTTTACTGTGCTGCCATTGGCGGACTTGGTGCTCTGCTTTCAAAAAGAATCGTGGAATCCGAGGTTATAGCTTATGATGATCTGGGAACAGAAGCTATCAGACGTCTTCGTGTTAAGGAGCTGCCTGTAGTTGTTATAATAGATACTCTCGGAAATAATCTTTATGAAACTGCTGCAGAGGAATTTAAAAAATGAGTAAGACAAAAAAGAAAAAAACAGGAAAAATCGTACTTACGATCATATTGATACTTCTTATACTGGGACTGGCTGCAGTGGTAGCCTGGTGGATTTTAATGACACCCGGATATCTGACAAGATCTCAGGCTGTAACAAATTATTACAAGTCCATAAGTGAAGAAGATAAAGAGCTTTATAAAAATACCTGTTATCCAAAGGTATGGCAGGATGGTTATATTAATGGAGATGCAGGTATAGGAATAGACGCAGCTATAGATGTGGCATTTCAGTTCCAGTCAGGTGCAACCTATGGCGAAGTATCCATAAATGCATTGGAAAAGCTGGATAAAAAGTATGCTGATAAAATGGCTTCAGAGATTATGAGGCTTTATGGAATAGAAATGCAGATCAGCTCTATTTCTAAGGTTAACTTTGTGGTAAAGACAAATTTTGAAGGTGCAAATGATGATTCCGGCACCATTACCAGATATGTTTATATGTCTAATGGCAAATACTATTTCCTGTCAGATCCGGATATAATAGTTCTGCTTGATCTTGAAGGATAAAAAGGAAAAATATATGGATTATAAAAAGAAAATCCTTTGTTTAGGCTTATGCCTTTTAATGATTACAGGTTTATTATCAGGATGTGGTGAAGGTAAATCAGATAAGACTATATCTCTTACCATTTGGCATGTTTACGGAGAACAGACGGATTCACCACTGAATGATCTGATAGATGAATTCAATAAAACCGTAGGAATACAGAAGGGTATAAATGTAAAAGCAACAAAGGTTTCTGATACAAATACTCTTCATGAAGCGGTACTGAAGGCTGAAGCAGGTGGTCCGGGAACGGATGAACTGCCTGATATTTTTATGGCTTATCCTAAGACTGTACTTGCAATGCAGGATAGTGAGAGACTGGTAGATTTCAATGACTATCTGTCCCAGGAGGAAAAAGAAGGATTTATAAATGACTTCATTCAGGAAGGAGTTATAAATGACCGACTTACAATTCTTCCTATAGCTAAATCCACAGAAGTTCTTTTTGTAAATAAAACTCTTTTCGATAAATTTGCTGAGAAAACAGGAGCAAGTCTTGATGATCTTAGTACCTGGGAAGGAGTCTTCAAAACAGCAAGGCTTTATCAGAAGGAAACGGGAAAACCATTTCTGGCTGATGATTATATCTTCAATTATTTTCAGCTTGGTCTGGCATCTAAGGGTGGAAGCTTTTTCTCAGATGATGGACTGATAATGGATGAGGAATTTGAAAAGGTATGGGAGCCCTTTGCTGAGGCTGCTATAGACGGAGCGGTATGGCTTGGTTCAGGATATGCTTCCGAGGCCATCAGAACAGGAGATGCGGTGGTATCCATGGCATCCTCTGCAGGAGTGCTTTACTATTCCGATACAGTGACATATGAGGATAATACCACTGAAAGTATTGAGCTTATATCTCTTCCATGTCCTACCTATGAAGGCGGTGAAAAGCTGGCCATGAACAGAGGAACTGGAATTTGTCTTCAAAAGACTGACAGTCAGAGAGAAGAAGCAGCTATGACATTTATCAGGTGGTTACTGGAACCTGAACGAAATGTTGAATTCGTAACTAAGACAGGTTATATGCCTGTTACCAATAAAGGCTTTGAGGAATATCTTCCAGATGCCATAAATACTCTGGAAAGTCCAAGATATAAGAGCCTTTATAATACATTTGTGGATATGCAGAAGAATTATTCATTCTATACGCCTCCGCAGTACAGCTTTTACCTGAATAAGGAGACTCTTATTGAAAATAACACGAGACAGATATTATCTGAAGAAGCAGTTAGTTTCAGAGAGAATAGTATATCCGGGGCAACCCTTACGGATGCGGATCAAAAAGAAAATGATAAAATGATCAGCGATTATTCCAGGGATGCTCTGAATAAACTAAAGGATATAATGGAGTAAAGAATATATGAGCTTAAAGAAATTAATAAGCTATATAAGAAATTCAGAGGAGCAGAGCGTTTCCATGAGGAAGCGTCTGCTTCTTTATATGTTTCTCCTTTTTATGATAGCAGTTGCTGCTCTTATGGCAGGACTTATATTTACCGGAGTAATTCCCATCTATGATGAAAGAATAGAAGAGAGTATGTCTATTCGACTGAGTGTTGAGGAAGAGCAGCTCAAGGAGGAAATAGATAATATAACTGTCCAGGGTATAGATATGGCCGGAAACCTGGGTAGAGAGACAGAATATATTCTTACAGACAATGGAATCAGTATAGATGATCTGAGCAACAATATAGATGTTATTCATAATCTGCAGAATTCTTATTACGGTTATATGAATACGGCAATTCAGATTTCAAATGCCAGTGGAGTTTATATTGTACTAAATGCTACTGCAAATACGCAGGTTGAAAATGCCGAGAGTTCACGAAGCGGAGTTTATCTGAGAGTCAGCAACATAGATCTTAAGGAAAGAACTAATAAGGAGCTGAATCTCTATAGAGGAATAGCTGATATAGGACGTGAAAAAGGTCTTAGAATGAATAACCAGTGGCAGCTGGAATTTGATATGAACCGTTCTGAGATTAAGATTCCCACTGAGAAAATAGATGATATATCAAAAAGCTACAAATATACCGGAAAACAAAAACTGGTTAATATGTGGGAGGAGGTAATCCTTCTGGAGGTTCCCTTTACCGGAACCGATGGTAAGGTTTACGGAGTCTGTGGACTTGAGCTTTCGGAGGCATTGTTCTCACTCTGGCATCCTGCATTTGAAAGTGACTATGGTCCCTTTATAACAGTTCTTGCTCCATATGATGGAAATAAACTATATCTTGATAAAGGTCTCATGGGTGGTACCGAGAATTCATTTCTGACAAATAAAGAAGTATTTGATGTTCAGAAAAACTCAGATGTGGTGAAACTGAAGAGCAGCTACGGTGAATATGTAGGTGTAATGAAGGAAACGGATATTCTGGGTAATTTTTATCAGGAAGATGGTAAAGACGGTGAAAAGTCCAAATGGGTCCTTTGTGTATTAACTCCGGAATCCTATCAGAACAGCTATAAGAGAAGTCTGCAGGTAAGATGGCTGGTTATCCTGCTTGCAGTGATAGTTATATGCTTTGTACTAAGCCTGGTTCTTTCCAGAAGATATGTTAATCCTGTACTTTCAGGCATGGAGGCTCTTAGGGGTGAGGGTGTTGCCGGAAGTACCGGTTATTCTGAGATAGATGAACTCATCGAGTTTATGAAATCCCAGAAATCTGATGAGAAGATAATAGAGGAAAAGCTGCCTGAAAATGTGGCCATACTATTTGACAGATTTGCGGAGAATACAAAGAAACTTTCTCCTGCAGAATGGATAGTAATGAATCTTTATATCGAGGGACATGACATTTCCGAGATACCGGATCTGGCATTTATAAGCATGGCTACGGTAAGAAAACATAACCGAAGTATCTATGAAAAACTGGAGGTTAAATCTCGTGATGAGCTTATGCTTTATATCGATCTCTTCAGAAGAAGTGACCGTCTGGATGAGCTTAAGGAAACGCAAAAATAATTAAAGATAAGGGGCTAAAATCTACTTGCTATAACTATAGATAATGTATAAAATTAAAATTGGGTGTAAAAAATATTTTGAAACTTCTATACGTAAAATGGGTGTATATTTACGGGGGTAACAAAGGGTGGTTGAAAAAAATAAATATGACGTTGTAGTTATCGGTGCGGGTAATTCCGGACTGATGACAGCTTGTCGTGCTTCAAAAATGGGCCTGAAGGTTCTTTGTATTGAGAAGCACAACATGGAAGGTGGAGCTGCGCAAAGCTTTGTGAGAGGTCGTTTTGAATTTGAAGCGACTTTACATGAGATACCTGATTTTGGAGTAGGTGAACAGAGGGGTATGCTGGGTCACCTGTTTGATGATCTGGGTATTGAAGTTGAGTGGCTTCCAATTCCTGATGCATTCAGATATATTGTTGCCGATGGCAAGGATATAAAAATGGATGTAACTATTCCTCACGGCAGAGAGGAATTCCTTGCATATATGGAAAAGGAATGTCCCGGATGCAGAAAGTCCTGCGAGATATTCCTCGATGCTTCCATTGTCTTAAATGAAGGCATGGATATGATCGGAAAAAGCAGGGGTAAATTTGATGTACAGGAGCTGAAGAAAACAAATCCTGTGCTTATTAAGCTTTTCAGCCTGTCAGCAGGCGATTTTATGCGTGAGATAGGAATGCCTCAGAGGGTAATGGATATCATTAGTGCTTACTGGCCTTACCAGGGAGTGGATATCGAGTCTGTTGATGCATGTCGATTTGTATTAATGTCCTGCAGTTATTTTCTTGGCGGTGCTTACATGCCAAAGTATCGTTCTCATGAAATTGTGGCTGCTATTGAAAAGAAGGCGCGTGAATATGGATGTGATTTCTGGTTCAACACAGAGGTTACCTCTATAGGAACCAAGGATGGAGCAGTTCACTCTGTTACTACAGCAGATGGAAGAACTGTGGAAACCTGCGCTGTTGTCGCTAATATTTTCCCAAATATTATATATGGAAAGCTCCTTGATGATAAGAGCCTTATACCAGAGTTTGAGTTGAAAAAGATCAACGCAAGAAGCTTTGGTTTTAGAGCCATGTCTGTTTATCTGGGACTGGATGCATCTCCTGAGGAGCTGGGTATAAAGGATTATAATGTATTCATAAATTCCACAGTGGATACGGAGGCACTATTTAAGAAGACTGCCGTGCCAAATGTACTTGCCGATGGTGATGCTGACAATCTTACCTGTACCTGTACAAATATTATAAATCCTACGGCATCTCCTGAAGGAACTACATTATTTTCTATAGTAACTTCATATATGTCGGAGGCCTGGGGTATGGTTAAGCCAGAGGATTATGCAAAGGTGAAGAGTCAGGTGGCAGACCAGTTTATCAGACGTTATGAGCAGGTAATGGGAATAGATCTAAGGTCTCACATAGAGGAGATTGAAATATCTACACCGGTAACATTTGCCAGATATATGGGTACTCCTCAGGGAGCGGTATATGGATACTATGCTCCTGACTGGGATGGAATGTCAGCCAGAACTCTTGTGGGTGTAAAGGAAATGACAGTTCCGGGATTGTTTATCGTTGGTGCTCATGGAAACAGACTCAGTGGTTTCCTGCCAACCTATAATGATGGAGACATAATCGGAAAACAGGTTATGGGATACGTTATGGGAGGTGGAATGCGATGAATATGGAACAGTTGAGCAAAGCCTTAGAAGGAGTTTCGGTTGATAACATAGATAAGAAGCTGAGTAAACGATCTGAAAAGATAAATGAAGGCAAAGCAGAAATACCCAGATATGAATATGATACTAACATAACTGTGAAGACACTTCATCCGGACTCACAGTTTGTAAAGATAACAGAGGTTATAGATCAGGAGGGTGCAAAAACCTTCAGGTTTGAACCTGATGAATCAAAGGGTACAAAAAGGATGGCACCCTTTATTGCGGGACAATATGTAAGCATTTCCCTCAAGATAGGTGAAAGCATTCTCACCAGACCCTATGCCATATCCAGTGCACCGGCAGATGCACTTCCCGGAAATGATTCAAAGTATAAAAATGGTTTCTATACCATTACAGTTAAGAAGGTAAATGATGCATTTGCATCTGATTACATACTTGAAAACTGGAAGACGGGAACACAGCTTGAAATCTCAGCGCCGGAAGGATTTTTCTACTATGAACCTCTCCGTGATGCAAAGGAAATAGTAGGTCTTGCAGGAGGCAGTGGAATCACGCCTCTTTATTCCATGGCTCAGGCTTTGAGAGATGGAACAGAGGATTTCAATCTGACACTTCT
>CADBMW010000080.1 GCA_902795855.1 uncultured Lachnospiraceae bacterium | reverse complement strand
TCCATCACCTATACTCTTAATACTAGTTGGAATTGTTACGCTTGTTAAGCTAGTACAGCTTAAAAATGCACGGTCTCCTATACTGGTCACCTTCATTCCATTAATTGTATTTGGTATATTAACATTTTTAGCCCAACCAAGATATCTATCTATTTTCACTTCAATTTCATTAATAATAGAGTACCGCCAAAGCCCATCCGTTGTTTCAGCCGCTTCAACTTTTTTAATCCCCATTCCTGAAAAACAAGTAAAAATCAACATTGCTACAATAATCATCGAAAAGATCTTTCTTTTTTTCATAAATTTTAACCCCTTTCTTCTACTTTTAATTCAAAATCCACTAGTTTCATCTATTACAAAACTCCAGAAAAACATCCGGATAACTACTATAATCTTATCATTCGACTTATAAAAAATGGTGGGCATCCAGCCCACCATTTTGATTGTATTTCATATTAAATCTTCCTACTCAAACACCTTATCTTCGCTCACATATACCTTGCCTTTTTCGTCTACTACTTCTATATGGTAAGTCACGCCTTTTTCAGGGCCGAAATCATTCCAAGAACGCCCCCATAATACATCTTGCTTGGTATGGACATATAGTTCCTGGGAGTTTTCCAGAGTAATAGTCTGTCCGGAAGAATTGGTTATCCGAACCTTCAAATTTATCTTTCCGCCGGTAGGACCACCGGCAGCATTAAGAGTTAGTCTTGTATCACCACTACTCTCGTTCAGATAGTTATACTTTAGTTCAATATTCCATTCATTAACAGACTGCTCTATCTGATCAAGACCGCTATATCCTGCTTCCTTTAGTATTCTGATATACGTCTTGGTAGTGCCGTCTGTTGAATCAATATGCTCCTGAACATATTTGTATCTGGCTTCATTTATTATATCATCAACATCCTTATATCCCGATATTCCTCCCCAAATTGTGACTGCCTCATCATATAAACCTTCGTTGTATTTTTTTAATCCGTGTTCATAGGTATAATCTTTCTTCAGTTCATCCAGCCCTTCAAAATCATATTCCCCCAGAACCTTGAGTACAGTATTGGTTCTGCTCATATCGTCATCTTCTACTCCGCTGTAACCTCTGCTCACCATATATGAATAAAACTCGTCCAGCATTTCACCATTATCTATACCCTGATTTTGAACTTCCATACAAGCTTCTATGGCTTTTCTTGCATCTGAACTATTTCCCGATTCTTTAAACTTTGAAACCGCTTCCTCTGCATCATTTATGTATTTGTCCTTTATCTTGACTATACGGCATTCTTCAAGAAGCTCCTTTACATTTTCATAATCTTCGCCACATATACCAAACTGTTTGATTGCTTCTTCATATTTTTCGTTTTTCATGGCTTCAAGTCCGGCTTCATACGCCGGTCTTCTGACATATTTTTCCGGATAGATATATGTTTTAAAATAATATGCCCCATAGGTGCCACTCGCAGCAAGCAGCAGAATAATTACGGTGACAATAAATGTCTTACTTCTGATTTTATTTCCTATAACCATCCTGAAATGCTTGCTGTCACTTATTTCCGGATTCCAGAGCTTTTCTATCAGAGATTTCATTTCACTTACAGTTTTATATCTTGCATCAGGTTCAAGCCTTGTTGCCTTTTCAGCTATCTTAAGAGCACGGGGTGAATCTGGAAGCATACGTTGTATCAGCTTTCCCAATGCGTATATATCCGTTCTTTCATCCGACTGACCAAAGCCGTACTGTTCAGGCGCCGCAACTCCCTGTGTACCTATAAGAACTGTATCCTTCTCCTTGTTAGATACAAATAGTTTTGCCGCATCGTAATCTATGATCTTAACAGTTCCGTCATCGGTTATCATAATATTTGCGGCCTTTATGTCTCTATGAATTATCGGTGGATTAGCCGAATGAAGAAACTCAAGTCCTTCACAGATTTCAAGAAGAATCCTCTTTTTTTCATCAAAATCAATTTTGTCACCATTTGATTTCAGATTTTTATTTGAATTATCCAAAATCTGGTCCAAAGTTTTACCCTGAATCAGCTCTTCTATAACTACAAGCTTTCCTTCCTCTTGCCAGAACACCTTTATAATGGTAACGTTTTTGTGATGGTGCTGCTGAAGGTATCTGAAAACAGGCACACTATAAACAGAGAGAACCTTCTTGTAATAAAGTCTCTCTGTGGATGGATCCATAACTATGCTTTTTCCGTCCTTCAGGGTCTTAACCTCTGTATATAAAGCGCCTTCTACTATGCTGTCAATATCAGTCATGCAATGTCCTTTCGTACCATTATCGGTTCATCTATCAAGTAATATTCATCCAGATTTCTTATATTTTTTATTATACACAAAGTTAAATGATTTTACATCATGCATGATTCCAATCTGAATTCCTAACATTTGCCCTTTTGTGGGCAACGCGCCCACCAATAATAAAATAAAAAATGATATATTCTTCCGTGGATGTAATAACTATCAGGAGGGTACCTTTGAACGATAGACGGATAAAGAATCAAACCGAGATTTTGTCTCAGATAGATTCAGAAATAGAAATTGAAAAATATATGAAAAAGGCTAATGAATCAGAATACTACGATAATTTCTCTGAATATTTCTGGAGCCTTGATACTGTAAAATGCCAGACAGATTCAAATCTTATAAAGCTAAGCGGAATAGAAAAATCCTACTATTATCAGATAAAAAAGGGAAAAAGAAATCCGGGAAGAGATAAGATACTGAGACTATGCATAGGAGCAGGGCTTACACTTCAGGAAACAACCAGCGCACTTGAAATGAGTGAATGCGCTATACTCTATTCACGAAACAGACGCGATATTATACTATCAGTAGCTATCAACAGACATCTGACAGTAATCGATACGAATCTTCTGCTTGATAAATACAAGGAAAAGCCTCTTATGTAAGAATCCTTGTATTTTTATATTGAAATAAAAAGACTGTCATTTATAATTGAGTCAAAAGGAAATGATCTTTTGACTCATCTTTTTGTTACATGACTATGGGGAGGACAAAACATGGATGAATCTACTACAAAAAAACTTGCTGATATATTGTCGGGAATAACCGATGAAAAAGAAATGGAAAGATTTATGGATCAGCCTAAAATCACTGATTTCTTCAACAGTCCCATAGATTATTTCCGAAGCCTTCCATCCGTAAAAAGCATGTCTGACTCAGAAATGATCGAAGCTTCAGGAATTGAAAAATCCTACTACTACCAGATAATGAAAGAAACCAGAAAGCCCAGTCGCGATAAGGTGCTTCGTCTTTGTATAGGCGCAAAACTAAGCTATCGAGAAACTGAAAGAATGCTGGAGCTCTGTGGCTTTGCCACCCTCTACTCCAAAAACCGGAGAGACATCATTATTTCAGTTGCCCTTAACCAGCATATTTCCGTTATAGAAACTAACATACTGCTGGATAAATATGAGGAAGAGATAATATCCTAGGATTTATCTGGCATCCTCATCCCCTTCACCTTCTTCCCCCTCCTCTGCCGAAGTCTTATCAAATCTATCACCTATAAATACCGCATAGATGAGACTAAAGAATGTATAATCCAGCAGGCATAATAAGGCGAGCCATTTGCAGGGCGAGATCAGTCCGGCGATCAGGAAATGAATTCCTCCTAGGAGTGGAATTCCAGAGACATGATGGTCTGAACCTGCTGCCTGCATTTTTTTTGTTTCTCTAGCGGCTCCTATATTTATAAACAGATATAACACTCCAATTGCGGCAAATATTGCCGGGAACACCCATGGATGCATCTTAAACCACATATTAACTACTCCCCATTGATTGCCTTATTCATATCTTTATAAATCTTCAAAGCACATTCATCCAGTTCCATTTTATCGTATAGATATTCATCTGCGCCGGATTTGAAGGCATCCAGAATAGCCTCGCTCTCCATGTTAGGAATCATCAGATGAAGGTTATCCGGATCACTAAACAGTTCTTCTGTTGCTTTATATTCATTTGTATCTGTGAGACCTGTGGCGGTCAGTGCTTTTATAGCAGCATCACTAACCGGAACGCCCTTTTCTGTCTGCTGGAACTGGGCCATATCCGGATCATTTACCAGATAATTCAAAAGCTTAGCCGCTTCCTCAGGATGAGGTGTGTTAGCACTTATAGCCCACATGGTGGCAGGCTTGATGTACCAGCCGGTTCTCTCAGCCCCTTCCTTCACAGGATAATGTCCACGGCT
>CADBMW010000079.1 GCA_902795855.1 uncultured Lachnospiraceae bacterium | reverse complement strand
TTATTTTGCTGATGCCCGTGTCATAACCATGAAGGGAAGATTCTATCTGGTTTATTATCAGCTCTTTTCCAACAGTGTGGTAAGAGCCGGATATACAAATCAGATATTTGATAAGATCGATGCGGATGCTGCTCTGGGAGCAACTGATCCGGATCCGGTTTCAAGGATCATGACTATCCAGAAGGGAATAGCTGACTGGACAGAGTACAGATGGTCCATCGGAAATATGGGATACGGCGAGTACTATGATCAGTCCCTTTACAGCTATGCAGTTATGAAGAATTCTGTGTGTGCCGGTTATAGTAAGGCTACCCTTGCCATACTTAGAAAAGCAGGTTTCAGTGCTCTGGCAGTTACCAGTACTTCACATGCCTGGAATATGGTAAAGGTGGGACCTACCTGGTATAACCTGGATGTTACATGGAATGATCAGTCAAGAAATGAAGCTGCACCTAACGGAAATTATTTCCTGGTGTCAGATGCAGCTCTTAAATCAACGGATAAGGCTACGGAGCATGCCTATGAAGCAATATGGACTACTCTGGGTAAGCCGGTTTGTTCAGTAAGCTATGTTAATGCTGACAGTCTTAAGGTAACCAGCTCAGTTCATCATGATGAGCTTGATGTTAAGGCAGATTTTAACCTGACTTATATCGCTTCACCGGAAGTTACCCTGTCATCCTATGCTCTTGCCTATAATGGTAAAAACAGAGTGCCTGCTGTTGCTGTAACAATTAACGGACAGCCTGTGGATGCATCAGCCTATTATCTGGCGGTTCCGGCCACTGCAAAAAGCGTGGGAACCTATGAGATATATTTCGAGTTTAAGGAAGAAAGCGGATACAGCGGATCTGTCTGCCTGGAATATAAGGTAGTACCAAGAGCGACTCAGATAAAGAGTATTGTATCGGGTTCAAGATCATTTAAGATAAATGTCAAGAAGGTTAAGAAGCCGGCTACAGGATACGAGGTACAGTACAGTCTGAAAAAGGATTTCTCAAAGAAGAAATCTGTGTGGCTGAAGGGCGTAAGCAAGACCTCAAAGAAGATCGGTGGTCTTAAGTCAAAGAAGAAATATTATGTAAGAGTCAGAACCTACAAGACCGTAGACGGAACCAAGTATTATTCCGACTGGTCCAAGGTTAAGACGGTTAAGACAAAATAGAGAGAATAAAATGTCGGATGAAAGATTCGAGTTTATAGCTCCCTGTCATTTTGGTCTGGAAAGCGTTCTCAAAAGAGAAATCACTGATCTGGGCTATGACATAGTCGAGGTTGAGGATGGAAGAGTTACATTTTCCGGTCCTGTTATGGCTATGGCCAGGGCGAATATAAACTTACGTACAACTGAAAGAGTTTTACTTAAATGTGGTAGCTTTAGGGCTACCACATTTGATGAATTATATGAAGGTATCAGGCATATTCCATGGGCAAGGATCATACCGAGAGATGGAAGATTCTGGGTGACTAAGGCTACTACCAACAAGTCGAAGCTGTTCAGCCAGACCAGTATCCAGAGTATAGCCAAGAAGGCCATGGTGGAGAGTATGTCTTCCACATATCATATCAACCGTTTTACGGAGGATGGGGAGGACTATCCTGTCAGGATATTCATTAAGAAGGATGAAGTTACTGTGGGCCTTGATACTACAGGAATCTCTCTGCATAAGAGAGGTTACAGACAGCTGGTGGGTAAGGCACCTATTTCCGAAACCCTGGCGGCTGCTCTTATAATGCTGACTCCATGGAGAGAGGACAGACTACTGGTGGATCCTTTCTGTGGAAGTGGAACATTTCCCATAGAGGCGGCTATGATCGGTGCAAATATTGCTCCCGGTGTGAACAGGGATTTTACCTCCTCAGTGTGGGAAAAGCTGATCGACAAAAAGACCTGGTACAATGCTTATGATGAGGCCAGGGATCTGGAAAAGAAAGATGTGGATATGCATATCCAGGGATATGACATAGATTCAGATATTATAAAATGCGCCATGAAAAACGCCGATGAGGCGGGGGTATCTCAGTATATTCATTTTCAGGCGAAGCCGGTGAAGGACCTCAGCAGTCCCAAGTCCTATGGATTTATCATTACCAATCCGCCTTATGGAGAAAGACTTGAGGATAAGAAGGACCTGCCGGAGCTTTATAAGGTGATAGGGGAAAGGTATAAGGCTCTGAATAACTGGTCGATGTTTGTCATCACCTCTTATGAGGATGCGGAAAGATATATCGGTCGTAAGGCCGACAGAAACAGAAAGATATATAACGGAATGATCAAGTCGTATTTTTATCAGTTTATGGGGGCAAAGCCACCTAAGAGGTAAGGTTTTGAGAAAGATTCTATTTGTTGTAGTAATTGCGGCATGTATTCTGGTGCCGGTATTGCTGTTTGGGTTTAATGAAGAACCCGGGAAAATAGAAAAAGGTAATGGTGTCGAGGCGGCTGCCGAGCAGATGGTTACGGATAAGTCTGCGGATTTTCAGGAAAAGGGCCTTGATATCCTGCTTGAAGGTAAAAGTCTGAAAGGTTTTGGTTATAAGATAAGGATTGACAACCGGCTTAATGTATATGCGCCTGAGAGATTTCTGGAGGATCTGATGGGCTGCTCTGTTAATCAGTACAGTAATGGAAATGTTGAGATTGACAGAAACAGCACCGAGATTAAGATTCCTGCAGCAGACCTGGAAATGGTTGAAGACGAGGCATATATTCCCATCAGTGAATATGTGGAAAGCCTTGGGTTTAATATGGAATTTTCCTTTAAGAAAAATCAGGTGAATTTTACATGTACGGATGGTGGAATGAATTTGCCTAAAGCCTATGATATGAGAGACCATGACAGAGTTTCTCCTGTAAGAGATCAGGGACAGTATGGAACCTGCTGGGCTTTTGCATCTCTTGCTGCCCTTGAAAGCGCGTCACTTCCGAAGGAGGATAGCATCTATTCTGTGGATCATATGTCCCGGAACAACGGCTATAATCTGGACATAAGTGACGGAGGCGAGCACACCATGAGTATTGCCTACATGGCTGCATGGCGTGGGCCGGTTTATGAAAAGGATGACGAGTATGGCGACGGAAAGACGGATGACACCCTGGAGGCAGTCAGACATCTGGAAGAAGCCATTATAATGAATAAACGTGATGATTCCAAGATAAAGGGAGCCATCTATAAATATGGCGGAGTGGAAACCTCTCTTTATATGGAAATGACATATGGCAGTTCCCGTTCCCAGTTTTATAACGAGGACACTGCGAGCTACTACTATGACGGGGACATGAAGCCGAATCACGACATGGTAATTGTGGGTTGGGATGATGATTATCCCAAAGAAAAATTCAGTATCCAGCCAAGTAAGGATGGAGCTTATATCTGCAAAAACAGCTGGGGCGAAGACTTCGGCGACGGTGGATATATCTATGTTTCCTATGAGGATAAAAACATAGGAAAACAGGCTATAGTTTATACAAGGCTGGGTGAAAAGAACAATTATGATAACATTTACCAGTCGGACATACTGGGCTGGGTTGGCCAGATGGGCTTTAACGAGGAATCAGCTTATTTTGCAAATGTATATACAGCCAAGAAGGATGAGATATTAAAGGCGATTTCCTTCTATGCCACGGGAGATAATACAACATTTTCTGTATTTATCGTGCCTGACTATAAGGACGAAAGCTCCCTGAATTCAAAGCGAATCGAAATAGGCAAGGGCGAAACCAGATATTCGGGTTACTATACCGTGGACCTGACTCAGGACGTGGAACTGAGAAAGGGGCAGAAATACGCAGTCATCGTGAGCATAAAAACTCCGGGAAGCGAAAAGCCCATAGCCATCGAATGCGATGCCGGAAAGCGAACTGAAGGACTGGACCTGAGTGATGGCGAAGGGTATATGAGCCTCTATGGCGAAGTCTGGCACAGTGCCGAAGAAGAGAATGCAAACATATGCCTGAAAGCGTTTACAGATAACAAATGAGTGGGAAATGCGGAAAAACTAAATCTCGACTCGCGCCGAAGAAGGCGCTCCCTGAGAATTGTTTTTCCTCAATGAGTGAATAAAAAGGGATGAAGAAAATGAAACAATAGGTGAGTCAAATAGAACCGTCCCTATTGACTCAAGGAGGATGATATGAAGAAATTAGTGTTTGCGACCGGAAATATGGATAAGCTTCGTGAGATTAAGGCGATTCTGAGTGGAATGGATTATGAGATTCTTTCCATGAAGGAAGCCGGAGTGGATGTAGATATAGTAGAGGATGGAAAAACCTTTGAGGAGAATGCACTGATCAAGGCGAGGGCTGTTTCAAAGGCCAGTGGTGCACTGGCAATGGCTGATGATTCCGGACTTGTGATAGATGCATTAAATGGTGAGCCGGGTATTTATTCTGCCAGATACATGGGGGAAGATACTTCCTATGATATCAAGAATCAGAATCTCATAGACAGGCTCGAGGGGGTTCCTGACGAAGAAAGAACTGCAAGATTCGTATGCGCCATGGCTGCTGTTTTCCCTGACGGAACAGAGAAGACATTTGTAAAAGCCATGGAGGGTCGTATTGGATATAAGATTGCAGGTGCAAATGGTTTCGGTTATGATCCTATTTTCTTCCTGCCTCAGTATGGAAAGACCTCTGCTGAAATAAGTCCTGAGGAAAAAAATGCCATCAGTCATCGTGGACAGGCTCTTCGTGCTATGGCAGAGTATCTTAAAGAAAAGGATTCGTAAATGATTCGAAAGATTCTGATAGTAAGTGATTCTCACAGAAGAACAGAAAATATAAAGATTGCCATAGATAGAGAAATTCCGGATATGCTTATTCATCTTGGAGATATTGAGGATGATCCGGAGATTGTCCGTGGCTGGCTGGACGAGGCAGCGAAGAAGGCTGGCAAGACCTATCCTGTACCGGCAGTTTTCATACAGGGTAACTGCGACAGATATTCCGGAGCTGACCTTAAAAAGGCGGCTGTGTTTGAGGTGAATGATCACAGATTCTTCTGCACCCATGGTCACAGGCAGGGGGTTGGATTTGGCGTTGAAAACCTGATGTATAGTGCCATGGAAAATGAAGCTGACATAGCCATTTACGGACATACGCATATGCCATTTGATGAAACCTTCGAAAGCGGACTTGCTGCCGGGGACGAAGTGAGAATACTCAATCCCGGAAGCATATCATCTCCAAGAGGTGGCAGTAAAAAAAGCTACATGATTATGACATTTGATAATGAAAACGGTTATAAGGTTGAACTTAAAAAATTACAAGGGGGAAGTAAATGAAATTTTTTAAGGATGTGGAAATAAGAAAGAAGCTGTTTATCGGAGTAAATCTGATACTGCTTTATTTTATATTATATAACATCAGTTTTCTTTGGAGTGTTTTGGGCAAGCTTGTGGAAGTACTTATTCCATTTATCGTAGGCTCGGCCATTGCATTCGTTCTTAATGTTCCCATGAGATGGGTGGAGAGTAAGCTTTTCAAAAATAATGAAAACTCCAAATGGAAGGGGCTGCAAAGAGCCATTTCCATAGTAATCACCATAGTTTTAGCTATAGTAATACTGGCACTTATTCTTTACATGGTAATTCCCCAGCTGGCTGAAACTCTGGCTCAGCTGATCATGCAGATTCCAAATGGTGTAAAACAGTTAACAAAGTGGGCAGAGAAATTCTTTAAGGATAACCCGGTAATCATGGAGATGGTGGGAGATCTGGCAGAGGACTGGCAGAGTATCCTGGAGGAAGTATTCGGCGTAATCAAGGGATACGTAAACAGCGTACTGGAAAGTGGTATAAATGTAATTTCCGGTATAGTATCCGGTCTGCTGAATTTCATCATCGGATTTGTATTTTCTTTGTATGTGCTGGCGCAGAAAGAAAAACTGACTACAAATGCAAAGAAAATCGTATATGCACTGTTTGATAAAAGTGCTGCCAATGAAATGGTTATAGTGGCCAAGCTTACTGAAAAGACTTTTGCAAACTTTATCTCAGGTCAGTGTGCTGAGGCAATAATTCTTGCCAGTATGTTTGTAGTGTCAATGACAATACTTAAGCTTCCATACGCAATGCTGGTGGGAATACTTATCGGCGCAACATCACTTATTCCTATAGTAGGTGCTTTTATAGGCTGTGTAGTTGGTGCACTTCTTATTCTCATGGTGGATCCCGTTAAGGCACTGATTTTTGTTATAACATTTCTTGTAATTCAGCAGATTGAAGGAAACCTTATATATCCAAAGGTAGTAGGAAACTCCGTAGGACTTCCGGGCATCTGGGTTCTGGTTTCCGTTACAGTGGGCGGCAGCCTCTTTGGCATAGTGGGAATGGTAATATTTATCCCGCTTGTTTCTGTATGCTATTCACTCTTCAGAAGACTTGTTTACAGGATGCTGGGAGATAAAAATCTGCTTGATGGTCACGAACTTGTCGTGGAGGATATAAAAGAACTGGATGAAGAAGTAGAGGAAACCCTGGAGGAAGAGCTGGGCGAAATCATCGAAAATGCCATCGACGCTGAAAGTAGTGAAGCCGGTGAATCAGATGACGCAGATAGCGATTCTGAAGAGGGAAACAATGTAGATAGTGCATCAGAAAGTGCTGGATCCGGTGAGACTGAAAATGAGGACAATGAATCTGGTGAATCATATAAAAGGTCCTCAAGAAAGAACAGGAAAAGATCAAGGAGAAAGTAGATGAAAAAAGGAGATATCGTCGAAGGAGTTATAGAGAATTACAGCTTCCCTAACAGAGGAAGCTTTTTTCTTAATGAAGAAAATCATGAAAACGGTGGCCGGAAAGTTGTAGTAAAAGGTTCCCTTCCGGGCCAGACAGTAAGAGCCCGCATCATAAAGAAGAAACAGGATAGAGCAGAAGGACGCCTGATGGATGTAATAAAAAAATCTCCCCAGGAGACCAAGAAACCACTGTGCAATCATTTCTATGAATGTGGCGGCTGTACCTATCAGACCATATCCTACACAAATCAGCTGAAGCTGAAGGAACAGATGGTGAAGGACGTATTGAAGGATGTAATCAGATTCGGTGAAGCTCAGCCTTCCCCAGCAGGAAATCAGCCTTCCCTGAAAGAAGCTCAGCCTTCCTCAGAAGGAAATCAGCCTTCCCTGAAAGAATCTCAGCCTTCCCCAGCAGGAAATCAGCCTTCTCTGAAAGAAGCTCAGCCTTCCCCAGCAGGAAATCAGCCTTCCCTGAAAGAAGCTCAGCCTTCCTCAGAAGGAAATCAGCCTTCCCCTCGAGGGGAAGGTGTCAGCCGGAGGCTGACGGATGAGGTGTCCGAGGTGTCGGGCAGTAACTTCACCTGGGAAGGAATCCTGGGTTCTCCGGAACAGTTCAGATACCGTAACAAAATGGAGTTCACCTTCGGAGACGAAGAAAAAGACGGCCCCCTCACCCTGGGACTTCACAGACAATACTCCAGCCATGATATCCTTTCCATAGATTCCTGTGCCATAGTAAGCCCTGCCTGGAATGAGATATTAAAATATACCCAGGAATTCTACAGAAAACTGGGAGTTCCTCATTATAACAAAAGGACTCATACAGGGGTACTTCGTAATCTGGTAATAAGACAATCAGCAACAGACGGAAGCATTCTGGTAAATCTTGTTACCACCACACATCACAGCATAGATGAAAACACAAGAAATATCCCCTGGAATGAAAAGCGAAGCGAGACAGTTGATGAGCTGCAGCTTCCACAATATGTTGCAGGCCTTCTTTCCATTGGAGAGCCAAAGCCTGTGGGACTGGATGCTTACACATCCCATGGTTATGAAAAAATCAAGACAAGAAAAAAGATAGTAAGAGACAATAAGGGAAGACTCCGCCGTGTAAATGGAAGCTTTGAAGACAATGTAGGAAACGGTGAGTTTGAATCTTTGGATTATTATAACAAGGTAGTTGGAGTTCTTTATACAGAATGTGATACTCTGGCGGATGCCATAATCCCGGATTCAGTAACACTTCTTTATGGAGAAGATTTCCTTATGGAAGAAGTGCTGGGCCTGAAATTTAAGATTTCCCCATTTTCATTTTTCCAGACAAATACAAAGGGAAGCGAAGTACTCTATTCCAAAGCAAGAGAGTATGCACTGGAATGCCTGGCAAATGATGAGGTGTCGGAAACCAAAAAAGTCGGCGTAATCTATGACCTCTACAGCGGAACCGGAACCATAGCTCAGCTTATGGCACCGGTTGCAGAAAAGGTATACGGAATAGAGATAATCGAAGAAGCAGTAGAAGCTGCGCGAGAAAATGCAAAATTGAATGGACTCAGTAACTGTGAGTTCATAGCAGGAGACGTGTTGAAGAAGCTGGATGAAGTTGAAGAAAAACCAGATCTTATAATACTCGATCCACCCCGTGATGGAGTTAATCCTAAGGCTCTTCAGAAGATACTTTCCTATGGAGTAGAACACATGGTCTACATCAGCTGCAAGCCTACATCCCTGGCCCGGGACCTTGAAATCTTCAAGGCAAACGGATATGAACCTGTGAAGGGATGCTGTGTTGATATGTTCCCTAATACACAGCACGTGGAGACCTGTTGTTTGCTCGAACGACTTCGAAATGCAAAGGATCATGTTACGTTTACGCTTGATATGGAAGACTATTATCGGATTAAGGACGCAGAGGCAGATAAAGAAAAACGATAATAAAAACTAATCGTATTTGGTCAGCTGATGGTAATAACTAAGCAAGCGTTGCAAAGTTGTGTCATCTGCGCTTTGAGTGTTCTTTATCAGTTCAAATAAGA
>CADBMW010000078.1 GCA_902795855.1 uncultured Lachnospiraceae bacterium | reverse complement strand
GGAGAAGGCTCAGCTGGATATGAACAGACTTGGTGTAGAAATCATTTCCTGTAATATACAGCATGTTGAAGATAAGAATGATCTTATTAATGCACTTGGCCAGGACAATATGGCTGCTATCCAGAAGTCAGCAAGTATTGCGAAGGCAAATGCAGACAGAGACGTTGCTATAGCTCAGGCACAGGCTCACAAGGAGGCAAATGATGCCAGAGTTCTTGCAGAAACAGAAATTGCTATTAAGCAGAATGATCTTTCAATAAAGAAATCAGAGCTTAAAACAGTTGAGGATACAAAAAAGGCTGAAGCTGATGCTGCATATTCGATTCAGCAGGAAACACAGCGTAAGACCATAGAGATTACAAAGGCTCAGGCTGATATCGCTAAGCAGGAGCAGGAGATTACCCGTAAGCAGAAGGAGGCATCTGTAAAAGAGCAGGAGCTTAACGCACAGATTCGTAAGAAGGCAGATGCAGATAAGTATCATCAGCAGCAGATGGCTGAGGTAGAACTGTTTAAGAGACAGAAGGAAGCTGAGGCTAAGAAATACGAATTTGAGCAGGCAGCAGAAGCTAAGAGAATTCAGGCAGAAGCTGATAAGTATGCTATGGAGCAGCAGGCAGCCGCAATCAAGGCTAAAGCAGAGGCAGAGGCTGCCGGTATCAAAGCAAAAGGTGAAGCAGAGGCAGCCGCAATCAAAGCTAAGGCAGAGGCAGAAGCAGCAGGTATAGATAAGAAGGCTGAGGCTATGAAGAAGTATGGCGAAGCAGCTATCGTAGAAATGCTTTGCAAGATGTATCCTGAGGTTGCTCGTGCAATCGCTGAGCCACTTGGAAAGATCGATAAGATTACCATGTATGGTGACGGCAATACAGCAAGGCTTACAGAGGATGTTACAAAATCCTTTAAGCAGACAATCGATGGATTATCAGATTCACTTGGTATAGATCTTAATACAGTAGTATCAAGCTTCCTTGGAAGCAAGGTGGCCGGAGATGTATCCAGAAATCTTACAAAAATAGACGAAAACGGAAGTATCGAGGCATAATTTATAAAAAAAAAAAGGTGCCTGTCACCGTTACAAATGTGTTACAATTAGTGTAACATTTTTGTAACGGTGACAGGCACCTTTTTTGTTGCGCTTTTGTTACTAATTAGAATATATAATAACATCGATGTTTTAAAATATGTTTTGTGGATTTAAGGAGGATGAGGTTATGCCTAAAAAGGTTTTTGAAACTTATACTAAAAATGACATTAATATGATGCCAATATATGCAGGAATGCTGCTTTATGGAGTGATGAGGGATTATACCGGATTTAGTGATGATAATAAAAGAAATCTTTTAAGACAGATTTCTGATATGAAGATTATGCAGACTAATCCGGATTTGATCCATCCTATATATCAAAACCTTTACCCTGATCTTGCTGGAAAATATGAGGGAAAATATGACTACATGACAGCTAATGAACAGTTGTCAGAGGACACCAAAACAGTAGAGAATAAGAACAAAAACTATTATGTCAATAAAGATAAAGCAAATGGTGAATTCTTTACTGAAGCAGTGGAAGAACCTATTCAGGGAATGGTTGATGGAATGAAGATCGTTTCTCAGCATCTTGATAAATATATCAAGACTGCTAAGCTAAGCCAGGCTGAAAAGGATTTTTTGAATGCTTATAAGCTGCAGATCAATGATTATGCAAATGGAAAAAGTCATATTGATACCATTGCAAAAAATCCAGCCATGATGGTTAATGATTCCCTTTTAGGAGCAATGCTGAATCTGCCAAACTTCACTGCTTCATATGAAGAGAATAAAAAAACAGAAGAAATTGACCTTAAAATTAAGGGTGATTTTTTTAATAAGTCATGGAAAGATACTGTTCTTGCTATTGAGCATACACCTATTTTTGATACTATCATTAAGGGAGCTGAAGTCCAAAGAAAGCTTGAGGCTCATGAAAAGGGCGATGCAACAACCGCAGATCTGATCCAGGCATATGAGGAATATGCTGATGCGATAGGTAAAATGGTTAATATGCCTGAAGATGAGTTCAATAAGATACATAGAAGTGGCGCACTTCAGAATAACTATGATAATTTTGTATTAGGAAGCAGAACACCTCATTATGCGTTCTATGATGCGCAGGCAAAAGCGCAGCTTCTTAAGGCCGGTTATACATTAGAGGATGCTATAGCACTGTCTTCCTATTATACCAACATGATGGAGGCCAAGCGTGTAAATGATCTCCTCAGTCCGGAAAAGCAGTCACCTATCGTGAATGAAGAATTTGAGAAGATGTCTAAAATCTGGGAGAAGGTAGTTGCTCCAAATCAGACGGAAGCTTCCAGAAAAGAAAATATGGGAGCAGTAATAGATTCTCTTAAATATATGGATGAAGGAATTAAAAGTGGCAAGTTTAAGGATACCACTTTAAACAATAGTTCACTTCAGCAGATGATAAAGGATGTTGAAAAGAGAAGGGACATTGAACTTACTCCTGATGAAAAATTAAAGCTTTCAGGGGATGTTGAGGCTTTATATAATTACATAAATTCTAATGCTATAGATAAAGGCTACATCAAATCATCAAGCGAATTTAAAAAGATGAAAAGTGATCTGAAAAAGCTTGCTGAGTTTGATAAGAAAAAATCCATTGCCAAGTATGAGCTTCTTAAGGCAAATGCCATTAAGAGTACCCAGGCTTATTTAAGATATAAAAATAAGGAATTGAATTCTTCAAAGGGTCATAAAAGGAAGGATTATGAAATGGGCCGTGTCAATGCTGCAAATGCTGTTCTGGACAGGCTTACGACCATTGACAGGATGGATTTTGAAGAATCTCTTAAAACTGATAAGAGATTTGTTGTTAATGATGATATGTCCTACCAAAATGCAAGAGCATTTATCAAGTCTGAGTGGGTTATGGACCAGGGAAGAAAACATCTCTTTGAAGCGCTGGACAATTGGAAGGCTATACTTGTAAATACTCAGGGACTGGAGAATAAAGAGAAAAATTTCGAAAATAAAGAGGAAACTCTCGGGTCTGATGAATATGTTGCTTTGACACAGGCTCTTCAGGATTGCATGGACAAGCTGAAGGATGAAAAAACACTTCCTACAGATTTGAAGAGATCTATGTCTAACCTCAAGGCAGCTGCAGACAAGTATCATGATACTCATAAGGGTCTTATCTTTGGACCGGGTTCAGGAAAAGGCCAGACAAGACTTGAAATATCTGAGCAGATCAAAAATACTATGCCAGACATGATCTATGCTTACGATAATATGAGAAGACAGTTTGAACCTTGCAGAGATGAAAAGGGAGTTTCTTATAAGAATAAATCTTATGCTGAAATAAAGGAGCAGTCAGAAAAGTTCCTTGAAATGCATAAGGATCAGTTTATTAAGGATCGTCAGATTCATCCTGATAAGATATATGAAAACATGTTCAAAGCATCCGGTATGCAGAGGAAGCTTATCGGAGCAATGAAGAGCAAGAACCCATTTATGGCTTCAAAGTTTAGAACAAATAATAAACCGGATCATTACCTCGCAATAAAAGAGGGACAGAGTATAGATGAGATGGCAAAGAACTATGTAACACTTGACTATCTTACCAAGATGACAAGGGTTGGTATAAAGCCATCTGAATTAAAGGAAATTGCAGATGACCTGAAAGCTGGAAATCTTGAAAAAGAAGCAAAGCAGCTTGCAAAGAATCCTGTATTTAAGGCAGTGTGCAAATCTTATCCTGAGAAAGCATTTTCCAAGTGGGAAGCAGTTGAAAGAAAAGCTGACAAGGTTCAGCAGATGTGCAGAGATAGTATAGAAGAACTTCTGAACAGTAACCCGGACGGAAAGTATGAAAATGCAGAGGATTATATTAATAGTGTTCTGGGCGTTGGCGATGAAGTCGGAAAGGTTATGGCTTATCAGATCATTTCATCAAAGGGCGGAAGACTGATAGCTCAGGCAATTGCAGCTGACAACAAGGTTGATGCACAGGCTGAAATTAATTCATTTGTTGAAAAGGCTGATAGTATCGTAAAAGATTATTATAAGAAAACTCCGGCAAAGGACAGACTTATGCCTGAAGAACTTATGAATGATCCAGGCTTTAAAGAAAAAATGCAGAGTGAACTTATAGGCGCTGAAAAAGTGAAGATAAAACAGCAGGAAGAAGCCGTAAAACAAAACAAAAGACATGTTCAGCGTAAGGCAAGCGAAGATGAAATAATGCCTCTAGGTATTTAATAAATAATTGGAGGAAGACCTTCTTGATAACTAAACGCTCGACTAGAACGCATTTCGACACTCCTCTTACTTATGCATTAAATGAAGTATTAAAACTGGATGTGAAAGACAGCGAATGTCCAAAGTCTTAGCTATGAGGAAATTCGAATTTTAGGGATGCCTTTCATGAAGGAGAAAATTATGGAAAAATATAAGTACATAAGAAGAATTTTGGCTTTACTGACTGTTATTGCATTGATTATACAGCCGATTCCTGCGTTTGCTGAAGATGGTACGGTTGTCAAGGCTTCAGGGGAGACGCATTATCTGGCGTTTGCTTCTGACAGACATGCGCCTGTAACTAATGAGGAGACCCATGAGTCTCATTCAAATGGCATACATGATGCTATGACAGGGATGCCGACTTCGGTGGAGTACGTATGTATAGTTGGAGATACAGTAGGAGTCAAGGCTGATTTGAATCTTTTGCAACCTCCTCCAACTGACATTCCACCAGAGCCTGAGATGATGGAGCTTTTAGGCAAGCAGAGCAACATGAAACCTTATGCGCGTTCAATTGATATTTATGATGAGGTGCTTTCAGTCGGCTTCGACAAGGTTACCTCAAATGACGATGTTGCAATTCTATGGGGTACTCATGACGAAAATGTAGAAGATGACGCAGGTATAATCTTTGGAGCGAAGGGTCGTGGTTCAGGTGTTATGAAGACCGGTTATAATGCGGATGGTTCTGTAGCTTACTATGTTTACGGCGTTGCCCATTATGAACTTACAAATGTAGAATATGCCGAAGCAGCAGCTGAAGAATTTATGGACTGGGTGGATACACTTGAAAATAATACTGCTCCGATTATTGTTTTGTGCCATGTTCCGATTCATTATGCAAGAGGAGATAATGCGGGTGCCAGGTACTGGAATCTTGCCCTGAATTATGCTGCAACCGGTAGTGCAACTGATACGTCGGGGGAAAGAATCAATAGAGATGTAGTATACATTTTCGGGCATAATCATACAGTAGAAACTAAAGAAGATGACGATGCCAAGTTTACAGGAGAATTCTATGTACCTCGTGGTTCTAAAATGGAAATCGGAACAGAGGAAAATGGTTTCTCCAGAATATACTATACTTATACAACTGCCGGATATCTTGCAGCTAATACTTCTGCAACACTGGTTGAAGTCTGTGATGATAAGATTTCGCTGACGAAGTATCAAAATGGTGCTGTTGCAGGGGACGGCTTTTACGATACAGAGAGTGCCAAAAGTGGAGATTTTGCAACCAGATTTTCTTCAACATCTGTAAATAGTTTTGTCAGAACAAAAGAAAAGACCAGGATTAATAAAAATGACATTTCCGGAATAGAGGCATCTTATGAATATACCGGTGAGGAAATCTGCCCGGAACCGGTACTTCCTGATGTGTATAAGAAAACAGAAAATAATCGGGCGAAAAATCTTTACAAAGTACGTTATAAAAATAACATTAATGTGGGAAAGGCTTCAGTGGTTATCACCGGAAATGATTCATATTTTGGAGCGGTGACCATTCCATTTAACATCACGCCGAAGAAAATCGAACCGGAAATCATTTTGTCCAATACATCATATGAATATGATGGAAAGGAAAAGACGCCTGAGGTAACTGTAAAGGACGGAGCCAAAGAATTAGAGCCGGGTAAAGATTACGAAGTTGAATACAGCCCTGAACGAATTAAGGAAGGAAAATACAAAGTAGATGTTACTTTAATGGGAAACTATGCCGGAAAGGGAACGGCGGAGTTTGTGATAGTTAAGCCTAAGGAGGAGCAGAAAACGCAGCAGCTGGCGAATCAGAAAAATGAACCGCAGCAGGTTGTTAAGTCTGCCAACACCCTTAAGGTAAAGGGTAAAACAATCACGATTAAATATAGCAAAATTAAAAAGAAAGCGCAGAAGCTAAAAGCAACTAAGGCGATTAAGTTCAAAGACAAGGGACAGGGTACAAAGAAGTATGTTCTTTCTTCGGCAAAGAAGGGTAAAAAGAGCTTCAAGAAATATTTTGTAGTGAACAGCAAGACCGGAAAAGTGACAATTAAGAAAGGCCTCAAGAAAGGAAACTACAAGGTTACTCTTAAAGTATCCGCAGCTGGAAATGATAAATATAATGCTTCGGAAGTAAAGAAAGTAACATTCAAGGTTATAGTAAAGTGATATTGAAAACAAATGCCACAATTCTTGTGGCATTTATTTGCTTTGAACTAGGGGGTGCCTGTCACCGTTACAAAAGTGTTACATTTGTAATAAAATCGTAATGGTGCCAGGCACCGTTACAAATATGTTACAATGTGTAACAGAAATTTAATGGTGCCAGGCACCTTGAAGAGGTACCATGGAGAAAATATAATGATACTTATAATTGCAATGATCATAGTAGTGATCATCATTATTGCTCTGATAATCAAATATATGTATGTGCAGGCTCATATTTTAAGCTCAAAGGAATTCAGAAAGACTGCTGAAAAAAAGTCTGCTAAGATGCGGATCAAAAGTCCTGAGATAACCTGTGATTACTGCGGCTGCATCATAAATACAGTCAAAGAGAAAAAATGTCCCAACTGCGGAGCGGTCTACGGGGATGATAAGGAACTAAAGGATCGTTTTAAAGTAGATGAGGCAGCTGTTGAAAAAATGGCAGAAACTGCCGCAGATAAGGCCATTTCAAAAGCTCATAAGAGCGGGCTTGAGACTTTGAAGCAGATAAGGATTGCAATCATAGCCCTGATAGGCGTGTTTGTACTAATGATTGCATATTCCGTAATTGTTAGTAGAAGAACCTCCACGAGTAATACAAAGTATCGTGGTAATGAAGAGCTTGTAGATTATAGTTATATGGAATACAAACTTATCGATAGTCCTGAAGTAACGATTTTGGACCAGGATGGTGTGACACTTCGGTTGATGAATGTATATGCCAGTTCACTTAATGAAGAAGGTGGTTATTCTAATGTTTGTTACCGTGTGGCTTTTTCGCTGATTAGTAAAAGAGATAAACCAGTCCGTCTTTATCTAAAATGTGTTGGTGTCAACGGCCGATGCAAAGATAACGAATATATTTATATATACAGTAATTTTAAAAAGAAAGCAGAAGTTCTGTTTTATGAAAGTGTTTATGGTGAATACTTTCAGTCAATTGATGAAATAGTTATCGGCGAATGTTCTCTTAGTGATGAAGATGGTGAAATCTATAAGAGTAACAGTATGCAGACTTTTAAGCTAAATGATAAAGGATATACTGTCATAACAAATGATAAAGATATGGGTGAAGTTATCTTTGAAAATGATGAGATACGCATCAGGAGTCTTGAAAAGGAAGATGATAAGAATCATTATGAGCTTTGGATTGATAATCTTTCTGATAGCAACTATTACATAGAAGCTTCGGATCTAAAGGTAAACGGAGAGTATAACGATTCATATATACTGCATAAGTCCGGAATTCCTGCAGGCTATACTCTTCATCATGATTCGGTTTTTGGCCTGGGAGATAGATATAAAAATCTCCCGGAGGATACAAAGGTAGAGCTGTCCTTCAGTTTTTCAGATTCGGTGGATCCAAAGAATGATTTCTCGACCGGATATATTACTCTGAAATAAGTTATGAAACAGACAATCTACAATCAAATTATTTACAATCCAGAAATTAACAATCAAGGCCGTCAACTCCCGGGGGACGGCCTTTTTATTGTACTTTAATTCTTGATTTATAAAACACACTATGTTATACTGCTATACCGGTAGTTAGATATATCTAATATATAATAATATTTTCTAACAGAAAGATTGACTGTTAATTAGTCAGTCTTTTCAGAAAGGATTCGGTATGAGCTTAAGTGAAGTAAAGGAAAACGGAGCTGCGGTTGTTACAGCCGTAAATGGTGATACGAGATTCATAACCCGTATCACGTCTATTGGCCTTACACCTGGTTGTAAAGTAAGTGTCGTAAAGAATGATAAGAATAGACCAATGCTGGTATATTCCAGAGATACCATGATCGCCCTTAATAGAAATGAGTGTCAAGGTATTGAGGTAGAGGAGGTGAACGCATGAATCCTTCAGCAACCATAGCACTATTGGGACAACCTAATTCAGGAAAATCTACACTCTTTAATGCTTTGACAGGACTTCGTCAGCATGTAGGTAACTGGCCGGGTAAGACAGTTGAGAAGAAAGAAGGCTCATTCTCACATAATGGAAAAGAATATAAGGTGGCTGACCTTCCCGGGTCCTACAGTCTTTCGGCTAACTCAGATGAAGAGGTTATCACAAGAGATTACATTGCTTCCGGAAAGGCAGATGTAGTCTGTATCTTAGCAGATAGTTCACAGCTTCAGAGAAGTCTGTTCATGCTTGCGGATTATGCGGGTATAGAGGCACCTTGTTTTCTGCTTCTTAATATGGCAGATGTGGCAAGGGATCAGGGTAAGAAAATCGATGCGAAAGCAATTGAGTCAAAACTTGGAATCCCGGTTATTCCATTTTCGGCTACTGATGTGAAATCCTATGATGATTTCTACAAGGTTTTAGATAAAGCAATCAATGCTGATTCTCAAATTAATGTTTCCAGTCTGGCAAAGCAGTATGAGGGAATAAAGGGATATCAGGAGATAGTTGAACTGATTCCCGAAAATGCGATTGAAGGCTATTCACCTATGTGGCTAGCAGTGAAGATGCTTGAGAATGACAAGGTGGTAAAAGCGAAACTGAGAAGTGCCATTGATTCAAATGCATTCAAAAAGATAGAGTCTTTATGCGCGGGTGCACAGGGAGCAGTGGCTACCGGTGGATGCAAGTTCGCATGGATTGATGATGTGCTGGACTCTGCAATAAATGAGAAAAAGGAAACAGTTAAGCTTAGCAGACTTGATCGTATTTATACCAGCAAGGTCTGGGGAAAACCGGCAGTTATACTTACAGTGCTTCTTGGCCTGATAGCTTCATTTATCCCTGCTCTGCCGCTTATGGCAGTGGGAAGTGGAGTGCTTGCTCTTAAGGCACCGGTTATGTCCGGACTCACATCCATAGGATGTCCGGAAATTCTTACGATGATTATTGGCGATGTAGTTATCCAGTCATTTTCATACATTTTTAAAATGCTTGGATTCGTATTTGGTGTAACTCTTGTATTCGGACTTCTCGAAGAAGTTGGTGTTATGGCACGAATCTCTTACGTGTTTGATAATACCATGTGCAAGTTTGGACTTCAGGGTAAGTCTGTTATGCCATTCCTTGTAAGCTTTGGTTGTACCATGGGTGGTGCGGCCGGTGCGAGAGTTATTGATAACTGGGGACAGAAGGTTCTCACCATCGCTCTTGCATGGGCAGTTCCCTGTGGAGCGGCATGGGCAACCATTCCAATGCTGTCCAGCATATTCTTCGGACCCTGGGCAGTGTTGATTATTCTTGTAATACTTGTTACTATGATGCTGCATATGTGGATGACGGCTAAAATCTTCGGAAGATTTCTTGTTAAGACCGAAGACCGTTACGGAATGATCATGGAGCTTCCTCCTTATCATAAGCCAAAGTGGGGAGCACTTATGAGATATGTCTTCGGAAGAACTAAGGAAACATTTTTCCGCGTAACTAAAGTCATTCTCATTGTTTGCGGTTTATTCTGGGCACTTAGTTATTCACCGGCTGGCGGAGATGGAGGAATTCTCTATAAGTTTGGATTAGCTATTGAACCCGTGACTAAGATATTCGGTATGCCATGGCAGCTGTTCCTTTCATATGTTGCTTCTGCAGTTGGAAAGGAAGGTGCTATAGGTGTTATAAGTGCCCTTTACACAGGCGGATCCTACGGTTCTGCATTTACTGAAGCTATGGCGGGTGCCGGCACAGCCAGCAACCTGAGTGAAATCCTGCTTGCAAATGTAACCAAGCCGGAGGCACTTGCATTTATCTTTGCGATGACCTTTAACATGCCATGCGTTGTTGCTTTGGCTGCAACATATCAGGAAACACACTCAGTAAAATGGACCGCCAGAATAGTAGGGTATTATACAGTTGTGTCACTCCTGCTTGCGTTTATTGTATATCACATTGGAATGATCATATGGTAAATGTAAATGGAAGAACTTATTGAACTTTTGAAGGATGGTCGTGCGAGAACCATTGAACTGTTAGCAGTGGAACTGCATACAACTGTAAGTGATATTGAGAGGAAGATAGAATACCTGGAACAAATGGGCATCATAAAGCGAGTTTCTTTTCAGATGAAAAGTTGTAGTAGCTGCCCATCCCATGTCGGAAAAAAAGGCACAGAACCATGCAAAGGGTGCATGCCTAAAGATGGATTCAAAGGGATGGGAGAAATGTGGCAGATAGTCAATATTCACGGTTCATGAGATAAGTATCAAAAATGACTGCTTGCAGGCATTTTTTGTATACTAATCTCATGATACCTGCGAAGCAGGTGACTCAGAATCCACGATTTATTGCCTGCGCAGCAGGCGGTAGAACACCGCACAAGAGTTTTAATCAGCTTGCTGAAATAAAACTCGACGTGCGAGTGTGGAATCAAGAGTGGATTTGGAGTCAACCGTGAATAATAGCGTCTGACTTATAGTTATAAATATAGATAAGGAGACCCCCATGTCATCAACGCTTTCAACAACCATTATAATCATAATCCTTGTAGTGACTCTGTTCTTTGCAATCAAGAATTCTATTCCTCATTTCAAAGGTCAGGGGGCTTGTTGTGGTGGCGGAGATTCGGAAAAATTAGTCAAGCCAAAGAAGCTGGATAAAGTAATAGCCACCAAAACTCTTCACATAGAAGGGATGCGCTGCAATAATTGTCGTATCAGAGTTCAGAATAAACTGAATGGAATCGAGGGCGTGAATGCAAAGGTAAATCTTGAGAAGAAGACTGCCACGATTCAGCTTGGAAGAGAAATACCCGATGATGAGTTAATCAGAGCTATTGGAAGTATGGGTTATGAAGCAGAGGTTTTATGATGATGTATATTCTGTAAGTTGAATATTCCGCTGTAAAAGAACCGGGGCCGGATCAATGGAACCCGGAATATTTATATGTCATATGTAGCGAAAATAACACCACAGGAGCATCCTTATTGATGCTCCTGTGGTGTTTCTTTCACTGCGCATATGCTCATTAAATCATTCGTTGCACATATATTTGTTAAATCTTAGGACGTTTTTGTTTATCTAAGCTTTCAGCATCTTTAGATGGAGCTTTTTTATATTCATAATCCATCTTGCGCTTGACTTTATTTTTTGTTTTGATTTCTGATTTTTTATCTATGTCATTATCATCGCGGGATCTTGATTTCTCTTTTAAATCATAGTTTCTTACAACATAATCTGAATTAGGTTTAAGCTCATACCTTGATAGGTTTTCTTCATTTCTGAAATAATTTTTTACAGTTTTAGTGAT